>JANLSI010000267.1:0-3294 GCA_031362345.1 Pseudomonadota bacterium | reverse complement strand
CACGATCGAAGCCGGCCGCGACATAGGTCTCGATCGCCATCGGCGTATTCATGAGCCCGGGCATGATGACATTGGCACGAATGCCGTATTTCGCACCGCCGGTAGCAAGCGCCTGGGTATAGGCATTCAGCGCCGCCTTGGAGGCCTTGTAGCTCACCAGCCCAGTGGACGCGATGGCAGCGATGGAGGAGATATTGACGATACTGCCGCCGCCCTGCGCGCGCATCACCGGCAGCACGTGCTTGCAAGTAAACATGCAGGATTTCAGGTTGACGCTGAAGATGCGATCCCACACGTCTTCTGTCATCTGGGTGGGACCGCAATCGCCACTGCCCGTACCGACATTGTTGTGCAGGATGTCGATGCGCCCGTAGCGATGCACACAGGCATGGGCTAGCGCCTGACACTGGCTTTCGTCGGTGACATCGGCGACGAACACACTGCCGCTACCGCCGCGCGCCTCAAGCATGACCAGGGTCTGCTCGGCCGACTCCTGATGGCGATCGACCAGCAGCACGCACGCGCCTTCCTCGGCGAAGCGGATGGCCGTTGCGCGACCGTTGCCGATGGTATCGCCGGGTGTCTGGCCGGCACCGACCACGATCGCAATCTTGTTCTTCAATCTCGCCATGCCGCCACGCTCCCGAGTGAGTCTCGCATGCCGCTCATCCCGGCGCGGCCCTGGCAGGAATATACACCGGCCATGCCACGGGGACGGTCATCACTATCGATGGGGGAATGTGCGGGCACCGAGCGCCCGCACGCCCAGGCCTTTCAACTTGTCCGAATTTGTCGGACCCACCGGCGATATAGATGCAAGCCCTGGCGGTATGATGCCCTCGCACCGCCAACCCAAACCAAGGAACACACCATGATCGGCATTGTCGCGACTATCAAAACCAAGCCCGGCCAAGGCGCCGCATTCGAAGAAATAGCCATAGCGCTGGCACGCGAAGTCAACGCCCACGAGCCGGGCTGCCTGCTCTATATCCTCTATCGCGCCGACGACGCGGATACCTATGTGTTCATGGAACGCTATCGTGATGAGGCCGCCGTCGAGGCCCATCGCGCCGCGCCGCACTTCAAGGATCTCGGCCGCAAAATGGGTGAATTCATGGATGGCCGTCCGCAGGTGCTACGTCTGCGCGAAGTCTGAACCGCGCCCGTCATCACGCTCGAACCGCAATCGTCCCGGGGGATCCCATGGCCATCACGTTTGCCGAAATCAAAGAACGCTACGAGCACGAGCGCAAAGCGCACCAACGCCCGACTACCATCGATGAATTGCCCTTCACTTACGAAGCCATCACGCCCACATGGCTGACGGCGGTACTCGCGCGTGCGCATGCCGGCGCGACGGTGGTGTCCTACACGCTCGGGCCAGTCGACGACGGCACCTCTAACCGTCGCCGCATCGCACTGGAATGGAACGCGGCCGGCCAGGCGGCGGGCCTGCCGGACAAACTGTTCTGCAAGGGTACGCAGAGCCTTGAGAGCCGTTACATGCTGGGCATGAATGAAGGTGTGCAGGCGGAGGTTAATTTCTACAACTTAGTCAGGCCGACACTGCCAGTCATCGCGCCGCTGGCATTGTTCGCGCGTTTCGATCCGCGCACGCTCAACTCCATCATCATCATGCGTGACATGCGCGACGAAGTGGATTTCTGTCGGCTCGATACCGATCTCAGCTTCGAGCATGCGCAAAGCCAGATGCGCTTGTTCGGAACTCTGCACAGTCGTTACTACCAGAGTGCCGAACTCCAGACCACGCTCGCGCCCTTCTCGTTGTGGGAGGATTTTTTCACCATCACCTGTGTCGATGCCGGCTTTACCGATGCCTGCATCCGCGGCTTCACCCTGGCCGAGGCCGTGATCCCGCCACGCTTGTTCCAGCGCGAAGCGCAAGTGTGGCCGGCGACCCTGCGTTGTACCGAGCTGCACAAGACCATGCCGCGCGGTCTCAATCACTCCGACGTGCATCTGAAGAACTGGTACATCACGCCGGCGGGCGAGATGGGCATCAATGATTGGCAGAACGCCGCCAAGGGTAACGGCGGGCGTGATCTCGCCTACGGCATCGCCACCAGTCTCTCGATCGAGAAACGTCGCCTGTGGGAGCGCGACTTGATCAAGTACTACTGCGAAGAATTTGCGCGTGCCGGTGGGCCGTGCCTCAATGTCGACACCACCTTCCTGCGCTACCGCCAACAGATGTTCGCCGCGCTGGCCTGGTGGACCGGCACCCTCGGACAACCACCCGATGCACCGGCCATGCAACCGGCCGAGACTTCACTGGAGTTCATCAAGCGCATGGCAGTCGCGATAGACGATTTGGATGCCTTGGACTCGGTTTGAATGCTGCGCGTGTTGCCCATACCATCACGCGCACCTGCTCAACGACTCTCTGGCGAGCATTTGGCCTGACACCAGCAGCGGCTACGCCAGCGCTCGGGGGATTGTGGGCGGGCGCCTGCCCACACGCCGCGATGGGCCTGCATCGCCGCTTGTTCGGCCGCGACGCTCGCCGGGTCGCGCAACCATGCGCGCTTGCTGAGCAACATGCCCCAGCCCTCACGCAATTGTTCGACATTGAGATTGGTAGTACCGACGAACACATGGCAGACCGGACGTCCGTAGCGATCGATGGTGTAACACTCGGCGCGCGCCGTCGCGTTGCGCGGCGCCCGCTGACTCAGCGCTGCACGCGCGGCGTCACCGCCGGCCTGGCCGGGTGCACTAAGGGGCGCACTGCGACAGTTGCGTCGTTCGCGATAGGGATTACGGGCATGGGCGACTTCGGGTGCGTCGAGATCCGACAGTCGAATGTGGAAACGCCCGCCACCCTCGCCACGCAGGATGAGGGTGTCACCGTCTTCAACCGCGACGATGGTGCCGCTGATCACGAAATTGACCTTGGCCGCGCGCTGATCAGCACACCACGCCGACGGCGCGAGCCAGGGTAGGAGCAGCAACAAGCAGCCCCAGGTCGGGCCTCGAGTTCTCACCCACTCCATGTATCGCGCGACGTATGGCAACATCATTCCCTACTCTCAGGCCCGACATTTTCATCGACTATTCAGACTCAAGGGGCGTACCATGAACTTCAGCATGGCAATGATGCAAGCACAGTCTGGGAACGCGCCTGCAACGGCTTTTGTGCCGCGCGTCGAAGCCGCCTGAGCGGCAGCACGCCATGGTTCCACGTATCCCGCGCGCCATCGTCGCCAGCGTCACGCCGGCGACGCTTTCACCGGCGGCGGTCAGGCGCAGCTTCGATAGACTGCGCGCCGAGGG
>JANLSI010000264.1:0-13985 GCA_031362345.1 Pseudomonadota bacterium | reverse complement strand
CGCCACCACCCTGACGGTGCTGGTGGTGCTGCTCGCGATCTTCTCCTTCTTCAGTTTCTTAGACGAACTGGAAGACCTCGGTCATGGCGCCTATGGCTTGCCGCAGGTGGTGATGGTGGTCCTGCTGCGTCTGCCGGGACTCGCCTACCAGCTCTTTCCTATAGCCGCCCTGCTCGGCTCGCTGATCGGTCTCGGCGGCATGATGGAGCGCAACGAGATTGCGGTGATTCGCTGCGCCGGGGTGTCGCGCGAGCGGGTGGTGTGGTCAGTGATGAAGGCCGGACTGGTGGTAGTGGCGCTGGCGATGTTTATCGGCGAGGTGGTGTTTCCGCCGGCCGAAGGGCAGGCCCGCGAGTTGCGCGCACTGGCATCCTCGGACCGCTCCTCATCCAGTTCGGAACACGGCTTCTGGGCCCGCGATGGCAATTCCTATATCAATATCCGCGAAATCCTGCCCGGTGAGCGGTTCCGCGATATCCGCATCCTGGAGTTCGATGACAGCCACAAGCTGCTGCGCTCGACGCGTGCTGAATCGGCGCAGGTGCGCGGCGGTAAATGGCAACTCGACAAACTTGCCCAGACCGATTTCAGCACTGCGGTGCCGGTCGCGCACAAGCTGGAATCCGCGAGTTGGGATTCGCTACTGGACCCGGACCTGATCGGGCTGGTGGCGATCAACCCCGATACGCTGTCATCGCTGGATTTATTGCGCTATGTGCGTTTCGTCGAGAGCAACGGCCAGAGCGCGGAACGTTGGAAGCACGCCTTGTGGGTCAAGCTCGTCTATCCCCTGGCGGCGGCCGTCATGGTCTATCTTGCGATTCCCTTGGTGATTGGCGCGTCTCGTTCGTTGAGTCCCGGACGGCGGATTCTGACGGGCGCACTCATCGGCCTCGGTTTCCACGTCATGAACGAGACCTCGCGTCACCTCGGTCTGGTGGTCGGCATGCCGCCAGCCCTGAGTGCGCTCGGGCCGACGCTATTGCTGTTCTCTATCGCGATGCTGCTGAATCGTCGCGCTCAGTGACGCGACACACCAGACGCGTGTGCGACCAGCGGTCGTGCCAGGTGCAATTCTCGGTGTCGAACAAGGCCGCGAGATAGCCCGCACCGCAGAGCGCCAGGGACAATATCGCGCCGACAAAGCGCACACTGACTTCGCGCCAATCCGGGCGTCGCTCACCGTCTCGCGCCAATATCACCAGACGCCAGGCCTGCATGCCTAGCGTGCGTCCGCGCGTCCAACAGACACCGAAATAGGCGTAAATAACCGCGAGTATGTAAGCGCTCAGCAGGGGATTGCCGGGCGCGATGATGCCGCCGGCCGCCACTACAGGTATAAACATGGAGAAATAGACCAAGGTGAACACCGCGATGGCGTCGTACAACAGCGCCATCATGCGACGCGGGAAGGGCACGGGTGTATCGACTTCAGGCACGCTGGCGGGACGGCTCTATGGTGTTGGCGGTTGCGCCAGTCTCGTCGTGTGCAGAACGGTGTGAGCAGCGCGAGATGGCGCTCCCTAGGGGAGTCGAACCCCTGTTCTCGGCGTGAGAGGCCGATGTCCTAGGCCACTAGACGAAGGGAGCGTATTTGCAAGCGCAGATGGTACCATGGCGACCCGCTGCCGCTATCGGTGGCGACACCACGCAGTCGATCGACCATGGAGTCGGCATCCGACTGCGCTGACCATCGGCGCACACGGTTGCCCGGCAAAGCGCAGGCGCGCTCACAGGACAGATGATCCCGAGAAGTCATTGAGCATCCTAATCGATCTGGTTCGGGCGGCAGCCGCCCGTGTCACCCGGCGCGCGCCGCCCGAGGTCGCCGCCAGCGCGCCCGCCGCCCCGCAATCGCCGGCCCCACGTTCAAAACGCAAGGACGAAAGGACTGTGCCCGCACGGCGTGGCCAAGCGCGCATTTACACCCGCAGCGAGCACTGCATTTCACGCAAAATGATCTCGCCGAGCGCGCTTAAAGTGCTGTACCGGCTCGACGGTGCGGGCTTCCGCGCCTGTCTGGTTGGCGGCGGCGTCCGCGATCTACTGCTCGGCCGTGAACCCAAGGATTTCGACGTCGCGACCGACGCCAGCCCCGATCAGGTGCGCGAGCTGTTCCGTAACTGCCGGCTCATCGGCCGCCGCTTCCGTCTCGCCCATGTGCGCTTCGGTCCCGAGATCATCGAGGTTGCGACCTTCCGTGCCGCCCACGACGAGGATGACAGTGCCCACGGCGAAATGAGCAATGAGGGTCGCATCCTGCGTGACAACGTCTACGGTGACATCGAGGACGATGTCTGGCGCCGCGATTTCACTGTCAACGGTCTGTATTACGACATCCACGATTTCAGCGTCATCGATTACGTCGGTGGCGTCGAAGATCTGGAAAAGGGTGTACTGCGTGTGATCGGCGATGCCGAGCAGCGCTATCGCGAGGATCCGGTACGCATGCTGCGCGCGATACGCTTCGCGGTGAAGCTAGGCTTCAATCTCGATGAGGCCTGCGCACGGCCCTTGCCGCAACTTGCCGCGCTGCTCGACGCCATTTCGCCGGCGCGTCTGTTCGACGAAGCCTTGAAACTTTTTCATGGTGGCTATGCGCTGCAGTCTTTCGAGGCCTTGCGCCATCACCATCTGTTCGAGCATTTGTTCCCGCTCACCGAGGTCGCCCTCAGCCATGAACGGCATGGTTTTCCCGCCACCCTCATCGGCCGTGCGTTGGACAATACCGATGTCCGCATCGCTGATGGCAAGTCGGTAACGCCGGCTTTTCTGCTCGCGGCGCTGTTGTGGGATGCCTGCGAGGACCGCCGCCAGGATCTGGAAGCCGACGGTATGCAGCCGCTGGAAGCCCTCGGCCTGGCGGCGGATCAAGTGATCGCCAAGCAAGTCGCGCGCCTCGCCGTGCCGCGCCGCTTCACTCAGATCACGCGTGACATCTGGTTCATGCAGCCGCGGCTGGTCGAGCTTTCGCCCAAGCGTGCGCGGCGCGCATTCGAGAATCCGCGCTTCCGCGCCGCCTATGATTTTCTCAAGCTGCGGGCCGAAGCCGGTGACGTCGCTGCCGATTGTGCGTCCTGGTGGACCGAC
Organism: Pseudomonadota bacterium; assembly: GCA_031362345.1. Lineage (GTDB taxonomy): Bacteria > Pseudomonadota > Gammaproteobacteria > JADJYF01. Next base: position 10,895 of record JANLSI010000264.1, on the reverse strand, counting down.
TTTCAGGATGCCAGCGATGCCGATCGCGAAGCGATGCTCGGCGAGTTGGACGACCATCCTGCCGCCGCTGGACAGAAACGCCGGCGTCGGCGGAAGCGCCGCCCGTGAGCCGCACGGTGACGGCCTATGTCGGCCTCGGCAGCAATCTGGACGACCCCACCGCGCAGATCGCACGCGCCATCGACGCGCTCGACGCCTTGCCTGACACGCGCTTGCGCGCGGTCTCCAGCTTCTATCGCAACCCGCCTATGGGGCCGCAGGATCAACCCGATTACGTCAACGCGGTGGTCGCCATCGATACTGGCCTGGCGCCGCGCCTACTACTGAGCGCCATGCAGGCCATTGAACGCGTGCAAGGCCGAGATCGCAGCGCCCAGCGCTGGGGACCGCGCACGATCGATCTCGACCTGCTGGTCTACGGCGATGAAGTGCTCAACGAAGATCACTTGAACGTGCCCCACCCCGGCATTGCCGAGCGCGCCTTTGTGCTGGTGCCGCTGGCGGAAATTGCACCGCAACTGGCGATACCTGCTCTACCACCTCTGCTGACTCTGCTGGCTGCCGTTGATCGCGCCAGCGTCGTGCCGATGTCGGCTCCTCCTGGTCCAATGTTGCGGAAGTCCTCGACCCGATGATTACAAATTCAGATTTGAAGACCCTGCGTGCGACTCTGCGCGAGTGGCGCCGAGAAGGCCTGACTGTCGCATTGGTACCGACCATGGGCAATCTGCACGCAGGGCATCTATCGCTGCTGGCGCGCGCGCGCGCGATCGCCGATCGCAGTGTAGTCAGCATTTTCGTCAACCCGATCCAGTTCGGGCGCGGTGAAGACTACGAACGGTATCCCAGTACCCTGGACCAGGATCGCGCTAAGCTTGAGGCGGCCGGACTCGATCTGCTGTTCGCACCGAATCTGGCCGAACTCTATCCCGGTGGCATTCAGGAAGACACGCGCGTCTCGGTACCCGCGCTGTCTGACATCCTGTGCGGCGAATTCCGCCCTGGTCATTTCTCCGGCGTCGCGACCGTTGTCAGCAAGCTCCTCATCAACACCCAGCCAGACTTTGCGCTGTTCGGTGAAAAGGATTTTCAGCAGGTGATGGTCATCCGCCGCATGGTGCACGACCTGCTGTTTCCGGTTGAGATCATCGGTATGCCGATCGTGCGCGAGGCCGATGGCCTGGCCATGAGTTCGCGCAACAGCTACCTGAAACCCGAGGAGCGTCGCGTCGCGGCCGGCATCTATGCGAGTCTGACGCGCGCCGCCAACGAGCTGCGCGGGCAGGCGCAATCGCTCGCCACGCTTGAGCGCCGCTGCCAGGAAGAGCTCAAGGCTTTAGGTATGCGCCCCGAATACATCTCGGTGCGCCGCGCGAGTGATCTGGACTTGCCGCAGGTCGGTGATCAGGACTTGATCATCCTCGCCGCCGCGTGGCTGGGGGGAGCACGCTTGATCGACAACATCCGCGTCATGCTCGCGCAGCCCTTGGCGGCCTGATCGCACCTGTCTAGCCACAAAGGGAAGATTGCACGATGAGCAAAGGCATCTACATCAAGACCTTTGGTTGCCAGATGAATGAATACGATTCGAGCAAGATGCTGGCCTTGCTTGAGCGCAGCCATGCGCTGCAACCTGTCACAAATCCCGCACAGGCGCGCGTACTGTTGATGAACACCTGTTCGGTGCGTGAAAAAGCCCAGGAGAAATTATTCTCCGAACTCGGCCGCTGGCGACCATTGAAGGACGCCGACCCGAGCGTGATCATCGCGGTCGGCGGTTGCGTGGCGAGTCAGGAAGGCGAACTGATCTGGGAGCGCGCGCCCTTTGTCGACATCGTGTTCGGGCCGCAGACGCTGCATCGCCTGCCCGCCATGATCGCGGCAGTGGAGCGCGGCGCGCGTCGCCTCATCGATATCAGTTTCCCGGAGATCGAAAAATTCGACAAGCTGCCGCCGGCACGGGTCGAGGGTCCGAGCGCCTTCGTCTCGATCATGGAAGGCTGCAGCAAGTATTGCAGCTTCTGCATCGTGCCCTATACGCGCGGCGAGGAATTCAGCCGACCGTTTGACGATGTCATCACCGAAGTCGTCGATCTGGCCGCCGCTGGCGCACGCGAGGTGGTGCTGCTCGGACAGAACGTGAATGCCTATCGTGGCGCGACCCACGATGGCGAGGTCATGGATTTGGCGGCACTCATTCGCTATGTGGCCGCCGTCGATGGTGTCGATCGCATCCGTTTCACCACTTCCCATCCGCTTGAGTTCACGCCGCGTTTGATTGCAACCTATGGTCAGGTGCCGGAGTTGGTCAGCCACGTGCATTTGCCGGTGCAAAGTGGTGCGGATCGGATCCTTGCCCTCATGAAACGCGGCCACACCACGCTCGAATACAAGTCCATCATCCGCCGCCTGCGTGAAGCGCGCCCTGACGTGTTGGTGTCCACTGATTTCATCGTCGGCTTTCCCGGCGAAACCGACGAGGATTTTGCCCGCACTATGGCCTTCATCGACGACATTCGTTTCGACCAGTCTTTCAGTTTCATCTACAGCGCGCGGCCCGGTACGCCGGCGGCCGCCCTGCCGGACGATGTCAGTCACGAACACAAGCAGCATCGCTTAGCGATCCTGCAACGGCGCATCACCGAATTTTCTGACCAGTACAATGCCGCGATGGTCGGCAGCACCCAGCGCGTGCTGGTCACCGGTCAGTCGCGCAAGGATGCACGCGAACTGGCGGGCCGCACGGCGCACAACCGGGTAGTCAATTTTGCCGCTCCCCCTAGCCTCATCGGTGACTTCACCGAGGTGCGCATTACGGCCGCACTGCCCAACTCCCTGCGTGGCGCATGGCTCGGCGCCGCGCTTGAGGTGAGCGCATGAGTAGCGTCTCCATCGAACTCGCGCTTGAGCCTGCCGACAACGAGCGTCTGGCCAATCTGTGCGGCCAGTTCGACGAAAATCTGCGCTTGCTCGAACGCCGCACTGGGGTCGAGATCGGCAACCGCGGTAACCAATTCAAACTGGTCGGTGACGACGATCTGGTGGTGGTCACCGAGCGCGTGATCCGCGAACTCTACGCGCTGACGGGCTCGCGCCCGATTGCAGCCGCCGACGTCCATCTCGAATTGCGTAATGCCGACATGAGCGGCGAGGAGGGATTCGACGACGGCGTTAGCGCAATCCGCACGCGCCGCACCATGATCAAGGCGCGTGGTATCAACCAGCGCCGCTATCTCGACGCCATTCGCGAATTCGATATCAGCTTCGGTATCGGCCCGGCCGGTACCGGTAAAACTTATCTGGCGGTAGCTGCCGCCGTGGCGGCGCTCGATTCGGATTCCGTGCGACGCATCTGTCTGGTGCGACCGGCGGTCGAAGCCGGTGAAAGGTTGGGCTTTTTGCCCGGCGATATGGCGCAGAAGATCGATCCCTATCTGCGTCCGCTCTACGACGCGCTCTATGAAATGCTTGGCTTCGAGCGCGTGGCCAAGCTTATTGAACGCAACATCATCGAAGTGGCGCCGCTGGCTTTCATGCGTGGGCGGACCTTGAACGAGTCTTTCATCATTCTCGACGAGGCGCAGAACACCACCATCGAGCAGATGAAGATGTTTTTGACCCGCATCGGTTTCGGCTCCAAGGCGGTGGTGACTGGCGACGTCACCCAGATCGATCTGCCGCGCGGTCGCACTTCGGGTTTGAAGCACGTCACCGAAGTTCTGGATGGCGTCGAGGGTATCAGCTTCACCTTTTTCCGCTCCAAGGACGTCGTGCGCCATACCCTGGTCGCCCGTATCCTCGATGCCTATGCGATCCACGAAGCCGATGCCGAGATCGCGGGCGAAGACGAGCGCCGCTCCTGATGGCGCAAGCCCGTCCTGTGACTGTGATTGAGGGTGGCGGCGTCGAGCTCGAACTAGCGCTGCAGGTGGCGAGCGTCGCCACGGGGTTGCCGCAGCGGGCCTTCTTCACGGCCTGCGTGGCGCGCGCGCTGCAGTGCTTTCGCAGTCGCGCCGAGCTGACCATCCGCATAGTCGACACGGCCGAAGGCCGCGAGCTCAATCGGCGGTGGCGCGACCGCGACTACGCGACCAATGTATTATCGTTTCCAGCCGAGGGGCTGGCGGATATCGCCCCCGATCTGCTCGGCGATATCGTGCTGTGCGCGCCGGTAGTGGCAGCCGAGGCCGCCGCCCAAGGCAAATCCGCCGCCGCCCATTGGACCCATCTGACCGTGCATGGCGTACTGCATCTGCTCGGCTTCGACCACCAAGACGAGCAGTCAGCCGCAGCCATGGAGGAACACGAACGCGCGATCCTGGCGAGCCTAGGTTTTGCCGATCCCTATCGCGCTTGATCAGGCAGTAATGAACGACAGTCACTCTAGGTTGCGCGCCACCCTCCACCTCTTGTGGCAGGACTGGTTGCGCCGCTTTCGACCCGACCCTAACGGCCGCCAGCGCCTGATCGACACCATTCGCGATGCCGAGGAAATGCACATCATCGACCCCGATACGGTGGCGATGATGGAAGGCGCGTTGCTGGTCTCCGAGATCCAGGTGCGCGACATCATGGTGCCGCGTTCCGATATCGTGTTCATTGAGGAACAGGCCATTCCCCAGGAATTCCTGCGCGAGGTGATCGAGTCGGGCCATTCGCGCTTTCCGGTCTTCGACGACAAGCACGAGAATGTGTTGGGCATCCTGCTCGCGAAGGACTTGCTACCCTTGCTGGCCCAGCCAGGACTCGGCTTCGACATTCGCGACATCATGCGGCCGGTGGCCTTCGTGCCCGAGAGCAAACGGCTCAACATTCTGCTGCGCGAATTTCGCGAACGCCGCAATCATCTCGCGGTGGTGGTCGACGAATACGGCGGTATTTCCGGACTGGTCACTATCGAAGACGTCATCGAGCAGATCGTCGGTGAAATTGATGACGAACACGACCTCGCCGAAGAAGACAATATCCGTCGTCATCGCGACGAACGCTACACCGTCAAGGCGCGCACGCCGATCGAAGAATTCAACGAGCATTTCAGCGTGGAATTCGACACCGACGATTACGACACCGTCGGTGGCCTGGTCATCCACGAACTCGGTCACCTGCCTCGGCGTGGCGAAGAGCTGCGCTATCAGGGCTTTGAGTTCAAAGTGCTGCGCGCCGATCGGCGTCGCATCCGCTTGTTGCGCGTGATCCGCGGTGATCAACGGTTGCCCTTGGCGAGCGACGGCGACGGTTGATGGTCACCGTGAGTGACGGATCGGCGCGTGATCGCCGTGCGCCCTAGCGCTAGCCGCGCGCCGGCGGTGGTCGGCGGCATGGGACGACATCTGTTGGCTGCGCTGCTGGCAGGCTTGATCCTGCCCTTCGCTTTCGCGCCCTACGGCTGGTGGCCGTTGGCCGGCCTCGCCCCGGCGGTCTTGCTGGCCTTAATGCACGGTCGTGAGACTCGCCAGGCCGCGCGGCTCGGCTGGTGTTTCGGCGTCGGCATGTTTGGCCACGGGGTGTGGTGGATCCAGGTCAGCGTGCATCAATTCGGCCTACCCTATTACGCCTTCTCGGTCACCGCCACGGCCGTGCTAGTTGCCTTCCTGGCGCTATATCCGGCCCTCTTCGCCGCCCTCACGCGGGCCTTACCCGCACCTGGGGAGGCCAGCCGCCAGCTGTTGCTAGGACCGGCCGTGTGGCTGGCGTGTGAGTGGTTGCGTGGTTGGCTGTTCAGTGGTTTTCCGTGGCTGTCGCCAGGCTACAGCCAGATCGACGCGCCGCTCGCCGGGATCGCGCCGTGGCTAGGCGAAGCGGGTTGCACGCTGGCGGTGCTGCTCGCGGCCGGACTGTTGGCGCAGATGGTCGCGGCCCCATGGCGCGTGCGTGGCGTCTTGCTCCTCGCCTTGGCGACTCTGCTTGGCAGTGCTCAGCTGCTACGCGGGGTTGCCACCTCCTACGAGGTCGAAGCGGGATTGCGCGCGGCGCTGATCCAGGGCGCTATCCCGCAGCAATTAAAATGGGAAGTAGCACAGCGCGCGCAGGCCTTCACGCTCTACAGCGAACTCAGCGCGCGCCATTGGAGCGCGGACGTGGTGGTGTGGCCCGAAACCGCCATTCCGGCCTTTGCCGACGAAGTGCCGGAGATGATCGCGAGCCTTAACGATACCGCCCGGGCCGCCCACACCACCCTGCTGCTCGGCATGCCGACCGGCCAACCCTGGAGTGGCGGTCGTTACTACAACAGCGTCGTCGCGCTAGGCGCCGAGGTGGGTCGCTATGACAAGCGCCACCTGGTGCCTTTCGGCGAATTCTTTCCGTTCAAGGCGCTGCTCGAAAACCTGTCAAGACTGCTCAGTATTCCGATGTCCGATTTCAGCGCCGGGGATCTTAAGCAGCCGACCCTGTATGCGGCGGGTCATGTCGTCGGTGTATCGATCTGCTATGAGGATGTGTTTGCGCGCGAGGTGTTGCGCGCGCTGCCGGAAGCGGCGTTCCTGGTCAATGTCAGCAATGACGCCTGGTTCGGTGACACCATCGCGCCCCATCAACATTTACAAATAGCGCGCATGCGCGCGCTTGAAGCCGGCCGCTACCTGCTGCGCGCGACCAATACCGGCATCACCGCCATCATCGACGAACGCGGTCAGGTGGTGGCCCGTGCGCCGCAATTCAAAGCGGCCGCGCTCACCAGTCAATTTGCCGCGCGTGGCGGCAGTACCCCTTACGTACATTTAGGTGACCGCCCGCTACAGGTGTTACTGACGGTCATAGTCGTCGGCGTAATGATGCGCGGCCGCCGCCCCGAGAAGCTCAATTGATGTCGAAATCGGCGGCCGCTTCGCCACCACGATAGCGCTCCCAGGCGTGGCTGTAGACCGCACCCAGATGTCGCGCCATGCGCTCTGGCGCAAAGGGATTGGCGAGGTGCATGCGCTGATCCAGGCGCGTACGCAGCGCTTGCAGGCGTGGGCGATCGTGGGCGAGTGCGATCACCAGTTCGCAATAGGCGGTGGGCGTGGTGGTGATCAATTCCTCGAGACCGACGGCGGTCAACAGCGACGCGCCGTAGCGCGAACTCCAGGAAATGCCCTTCAAGCTCACCATCGGCAGTCCGGCCTGCAGGGCATCGAGGCCGGTGGTGTGGGCATTGAAGGTCCAAGTGTCGAGAAATAAATCAGCGGCGCGATGACGCGCGAGATGGGTGGCGTGGTCAACCCGCTCGACGAATACCAGCCGTTCGGCGGCAATACCGCGTACCACCGCCCGCTTACGCAAGGCCGCGCGGGCCGCCGTCGATGCTGGCCCCAGCCACAGCACCCCAGCGGGCAAAGCGTGGAGTAAATCCAACCAGCGCTCGAATAATCGCGGCTCGATTTTCTCCGGGCGTGTGAAGCCGCACAACACGAAGGCGGATTGCGGCAGGCCGAGCGCGGCGCGCGATGGCGCAATACCAGCAGTGTTGCGCGTGGTGTCGTAGGGATAAAAGCTGGCGGGTATGAAAGCTCGCGCTTCAAGCAAGGGCTGCCCCCAGTCGTCCGGCTCCGACACTCGATCCGTGATGCGGTAATCGATCCATGGGGCGAACAGACTATGGCTGTGGCCAAGGTAGGTGAACTGCAGCGGCGCGGCGCGCAGCGTGAGGATGCGTGGTCGTGCCGCGTCGCTATAGCCGTTCAGGTCGACCAATATATCGATGCCATCGTCGCGAATGCGGCGCGCGGCGCTGTCGTCGTCGAGGGTGGAAAGATCGACGAAATGATCGAATTCCGCGCCTACGTTACGGCGTAAGCTGCTCTTATCGTCGCGGTTGAGCGCATAGCCGAACACTTCGAAACGGCGACGGTCATGGGCGCGAAACAAACCGCCGGTCAGGACCATGCCGGGATGATCCTTGAACTTGCAGGACAGGTAGCCCACGCGCAGGCGCTGGAGCTCGACGGCACGCTTGAGCGGGTGTGGCAGGCAGTCGCGTTCCAGAGCATTTGAAATGGCGATGTGTCCGCTACTTCGTACCGCATTGGGCAGCGGCAGATAGAGCAAGGCAAATGCGCCCGACAAGTCGTGCGGCGCCTGTGCCGCGGTGGCGAAGAAACTTAACGCGGCGGCCACCAGTTCGCCGTAGCCGTGCCAGTCGGCCTCGTTCAGGCGGGCAAATGCCGCCGCGAAATACACCGAGCGCGCGTCCGGAACCTCGCGCAGCGGGGTTTCCTCGTGGCCATAGTGGGCGGCACGCTCGCGATCCCAGGCAAACGCCTGATCGAAACTTTGCTGTGCGGCTTCGATGGCTCCCATCGCGGCCAGCGCGACGGCCTTACACATGACGGCCTGCACCGCGTGTGGATCGAGTGCGAGCGCGCGCTCGCAACTCGCGACCGCTTCGTCGTAGCGCCGACATTGGCGCAGGCATTCGCCCCGTTCGGACCACCACGAGGATTGGTCGGGTGAGTGTTCAAGCAGGATGTCGTAATCGGCGAGTGCCGCCTCGTGCTGGGTTTGTGCGCGCAGCAAGGCGGCACGATTGAGACGCGCACGAGGATCTAGGGGCGCGAGTTCGAGTGCGCGGGTATAGCTCGCGAGGGCAGCTGTTGGATGAGCGGCGCGTTCCTGGGCGATGCCGAGGTCGGTCCACAGTGGGTGTTCTGTCGACGCGCCGGCGATGCAGTGTTTGAGCAACGCGCAAGCGGCATCAACTTCATTGCTGTCGGCCAGCACATGGGCCAGTGCGCGGTGGGCGGCAAAGACGGGGTCGGGGCTTTGCGCGGCGACTTCAAGCGCGGCACGCGCGCCGGGCAAATCGCCGAGATGGTGCTTGAGGCGACCGAGCGCGAGCCAATCGGCAGGCTCGCCACCGCTGTGGCAATGGTTTTCCAGCAGCGCCAGTGCCTCAGCGCCACGACCGGCGCGAAACGCCGCTGCCGCCTGGCTTCTGATCTGCGTACTAGTCAAACGCCGGGCGTAACCCGGTCGGCTGCCGGGCTCTTATCATCAATCCCCAGGCGGCAGGGGCCCGTTCGGATCCTTGATGAAACTCACCGCGCCAAAGATGTCGTCGTTACCTTGCACGTGATACACGAAGCCCGCGCGTTGGGCTGTCGGTCCGGCGATCAGGCCGGAAACGAAACCGCTGCAGCTGAAACTGCTGCATCCACCGGAGCCCGAACCGACCGATGCGCTACTTGAAAAGCCCGTCCGACCGACTGTCACACCAGCGAACTCAAGGTCGTAGTCGTCCGAGTTCACCGATACCGAAGCGGAGCCGCTGACCTGTGCGTTGGTGATGTCGAGCAACAGGGTCGCGTCGGTCAATTGCCCAGTGGCGCCCGTGCGCGTGGTGGGCGTAGTGGAGGACAAGGTCGAATAGCGCGCTTCGGTCTCGCCGAGCTGAGCGAGGGCCGGCAGATCGGTGGGTTTGCCAGTCACGTAATGCAGACTCTGATTCTGCTGGGAAAACGTCTCGTTGCTATTGCCAGCGCCAATCCGGTTGAGGGTAAATGCTTCGCTGCTGCCGGCGCTGTTCGACCATCGGCCCCAGCCGATGAACTGGTCAGAGCCGGTCTCGACCAAGGCCAGCGCGCCGTGATCGCCCGCTGTCACGCCTTCAGTATTGCTGTTTGAGAAGCCGGTCAGCTTGCCATCGGAGAAAGTCGCACTGTTGTCACCGGCCAACTCATTCACAGGGCCCTCAGAATTAGCGCTGTAATAGCTCACCGCGACTGAAAAGCCGTCGCCGCTCTCGAGCTTGGTCGGCGGCGGCGGAGGGGGGGGCGGCGGCGGAGGGGGCGGCGGTGGTGGTGGCTCCGGCGGCGTGACGGGGAGACCGCCCAAGAGCAGTTTATCGAGCGTGTCGTCGCTATTGCCGTTGTCATCGGTGACATTGATGACGAAGTCTTCGTCGTCCTGCTGGGGCTGGGCGGCGTCTGGGTTATCACGCAAATCCTTGCTCGGCTGCGCGGGGGAGAGCACCGGCTTCTCAGCGCTGATCTTGACCGGCGTATCTTTGTCGACAATGACACCGGTCTGGCCGTTGACTAGGTTGACTTCGCCGGCGTCGTTGAGAATTGCAATAGCGCCGTCGCCGACCGTCACGATCGCGCCATTGCCGTCGAGCTTGATCAAGTACTCCGTGCCGCGGATGCCGATGGTCGCGACCGGTGTGGTGACCCGATAGGAATTGCGATTGCGGTGACCGATGACGCCTGTGATGGTGCGCAGGCCGCCGCGGAACAGACTGAAGAAGCTGCGTTCGCTGCCGTCGTCGTTGCCGGCATAGTTGTAGTCGTCGATCTTGAAAGTCGACTGCGGCTGCAGCGAGACCAGGCTGCCATCGGCGAACTTGAGCTGCACGCGGCCTCTCTCAGTGATGATAGTGTCGCCGGCATTGAGCTCGCGACCCTTGGCGGCCGGGTTGCTGGCACCACGGGTGTCTTGCACCGACACTTGACCGAAAGCGAACTGCACGCGGCCGGCGGCGGCGAAACTGGCGCCCGGCAGACTGCCGACCGCGACCGCTACCGCGAAGGCCAGCGGGCGGGGCTTGAAGATGTCAGCTGTATTCACGTGGGCTGCTCCTTAGAACTGCATCGTGACGTCGATGCCGACTACGACGCGGTCGTAATCGTTGATCGCGACATTGGAATTGTTGGCGGTGTAGGTGACGTTGGGCCGCAGCAGCCAGTTCTCACAGAATTTGTACTCCAGGCCGCCGGACAGGATGTACTGCGTATCGTCGCGGGTGCGCAGGAAGATTGGGTCGGGACCGTGGTAGTCACGCTGCTCGATTGAAACACTAGTGAAGCCACGCAGCTTCGGCATGAGTTCGATGCTGCCGCCGATGCGCCCGCCGTAGAGATCGTGGCCGAACTGCGGGCGGGTGGTGTGATTTTCCTGCTCGACGCCGCCATAGACGC
>JANLSI010000239.1:0-2820 GCA_031362345.1 Pseudomonadota bacterium | reverse complement strand
CGCTCGCCGGGGCCAGCGAGCGGGGACGGGCGGAATCGTTGATCGAGATAGCCCATCCTGACTTTCGCGACGAACTGCGGGCGGCGGCGCGGCAGCGGTTTCGATAGCGCGACTGCGGCAAGCGTTGCATCTGAGGGCCTCGCCCATCGCCGACGCAAAGCGCCATGCAGCTTCAGGGTATAGTCCACGCCCATCCCAGCGCAGAACGGAGTCCCCACAATGATTTACCCCACCGTTATCGTCCAATTCAGCAAACTTCTCGGCAATCTGACCGCCCTGCTCGACAAAGCAGCTGAGCATGCAGCAACCAAGAAATTCGACATGGAAGTGCTGCTACAAGCGCGCCTCGCGCCCGACCAGTTCAGTTTGATTCGGCAAGTGCAGGTCGCCTGCGATACCGCCAAGCTCGGCGCGGCGCGACTGGCCGATAAGGAATCGAGCGCGCCGAGTCATCCCGATACCGAGCAAACCTTAGCCGAAATCACCGCTCGTGTTCAAAGTGTGATGGCCTATCTGGGCACCTTCTCGGCGGCCGACTTTGCGGGCGCCGCCGAACGGCGGATCACCACGCCACGATGGAAGGGAAAGTCCTTGTCAGGCGAAGAGTTTCTGACCCAACACGCCGTGCCGAACATGTATTTTCATGTGACGACGGCCTACGCCATCCTGCGTCACAATGGCGTTGAGGTGGGCAAGAAAGATTTCCTCGGCGAACTGCCGTATCGAGATTGAATGAGGGACTAAGTTCACCCTAAGCCCGATTGCTGCTGATTGACGGCCAGCATTTTTGCAAGCACCTCGGCGAACTGGGTCACTGCTTCGTCGGACGGCAGATTTATCTTTAGCGACTTGCGGCCGGCAGCGTCAGTTTCGGCTGCGTCGCAGAGTTGCTGACGCAATCGCGCAACCATGTCCGACGACGGGGCGGCCACGGATTGTGGGAGTATCTGGGCGAGGAAGCCGAATGCGGCGGTCAGTAACTGCCCGCCGGCGTCGGCCATTTTCTCTCGACGCGCGGCAAGGTGCCCGGCTTGGGCTGCGTGCTCGGATTGCTGGCTGACGTCCAGCGGCGCTTCGGGCACGGCGCCAAGCAGAATTTCCAAGCGCGCTTTCAATTCGTCCATGCCGCTCTGCAAGTTGACTTCGCGGACCTCGGATTCGAAATCCAGCGCCGCCATGGCGAGCTCTTTTTTCTGTCCGATCGTGGTCAGGAGCTGCTCTTCAAGCGTCTCCTGCGTGACCAAAATAAATACATTCACGGGCCGCTTCTGACCCATGCGATGGGCTCGTGCGATGCGTTGTTCGAGGACGGCGGGGTTCCACGGGAGATCGACGTTGATCACCGTGTCTGCTGCCTGCAAGTTCAACCCCGTGCTGCCAGCGTTGGTCGACAGAAACACCTTGCAAGTCGGATTGTGTTGGAACTCATTCACGATCTGTTGCCGCTTGTTCTGCGGGACCTTGCCTTCCAGGCGCACGAACGGCACTTTGCGCTTCCTCAGCAAGGGCTCAATCAGATCGAGCATGCGGGTCCATTCCGAAAACAGTACGGCCTTGTGATCACCCTCGACGAAAAGTTGTTCGAACAACTCGTCCAAGGTTTGCAGCTTTGTCGAATAGCCTGGCGGCTGCTTGTCGACGAGAAAGGTGCTGTTGGCGGTCATGCGGCACATCAGCAGCGCTTGACGCAGTTTTATCAGATCCATTTCGGAGATGAACGCCTTGCGTGTGATCGAGGCGACGATCCGTGCATGGGTGGTGTGCAGCTCACGCTGCTCGTCGGTTGGCGGGATACGAATGATTTCGGTATTTCGCGGTGGCAGATCCTTCATCACCATCTCGCGCGTTCGGCGCAAGAGAACCGGCCGCAATTGCGCGCGCAATTCGTCCAGATGCTGGTAACCCAGCACGTAGCCTTTGTCGTCGGTAACGCGATGGCGATTAAAAAAGCGGAAGCCAGGGCCGAGATGTCGACCATCGATGAACTGTACAACGGAATATAACTCGTCCAGTCGATTTTCCAGCGGCGTGCCCGACAGCACCAGAGCAAACCTCGACTTCAGATTTTTGACGACACGCGTGGTCTGCGCCTCCCAATTCTTAATGCGCTGACCCTCGTCGAGGATGATCAGATCCCACGGCGCGCGCTCGATGGCCATGATGTCCCGCAACACCTGCTCGTAATTGCAAATCGTGAAGAACGCGCCATCTTGGTACTGCGCCGCGCGATCGGCAGCGCGCCCAATTACAAGTTGCGATGTACGATCAGAGAACCGATGAATCTCGTTGCGCCACTGCGACTTCAGTGAGGTCGGGCAGATCACCAGGACGCGCGCAATGCCTACTTCGCGCGCCAGAAGCTCGGCGACGCCGACACCCTGGATGGTTTTACCGAGGCCCATGTCGTCGGCGAGAATGGCGCGGCCAGCGCCGACCGCGAAAGCGATGCCGTCCATCTGGTAAGGCAGCAGCTCGACCTTCAGCAAGGTGGACCGCAGCGGCGATTGTTTTGGGTCTTGGCGAATGTCAGCGACCAGCTTGGTAATTCTTTGGCGGAAGAGCTGTTGCTGAATGAACTCCTCGGCGTCTGGATAGACGACGACGCCTTCACCGAGACCTTCCAGTTTATCGAGGCGCCGGATTAGATCGTTGACGTCGTGAATATCGCGATCACGCAGGTCATCGGCGGGGGGCGGCGCCGCGGCGTGCCGCCGGGGCATCCGCGCGTGCCGGGGCAGCAGCCGTCGCCGTTCGGCGGTGGCAACGGCGACCCCTCGGGCCGGGAAGACGACGCCCGCGAGTTCTTCGAGCGCTTCTTCG
>JANLSI010000230.1:0-2290 GCA_031362345.1 Pseudomonadota bacterium | reverse complement strand
CGCATGCGCGCCGACAAGTGGTGGCTGGATGCCGCCGAGCATCCCAACCGCGCCCGCGACATCCAGTCCCAGATCACCCGCGACATGGTCGCCGCCCTGGTGCAGCCGCCCCGTGTACTCGCCAGCTTCTACCGCGAGGTCATGCGCCGTAAACACGATGACCACCTCGCCTCCCACAGCAACAGTACTAATCAGTTTCTGCATCTACTCAGTTCGAGCACCTTTATCTTTTGCTACTGGCTGGTGTTTTCCGACTTGGTCAGCGCCATGTGGCTGGGCCTTGCAGCACTGTTCGTGCGGCAGCTCGGCCATGCCGTGATTGAGCCGCCCTGTCATGACAAAGAGCAGTTGCTGCTCGGCTTCGACACCCGCGCCAAGACCAAGGTCGTCGCCCTCTACCTGCTCATCCCGCTGGTCAATGCCCTGCATGTCGGGCATTTGGATCAGAACGTCCTGCCGACGCTGGCGGCGAGTGTGGCCAAGCAGTGGTTCGCATTCACGGCGCTGGTGGTGTTCGGTCATGTCGGGCGTCTGGTCGTACGCCATGGCCTGCGCAATGCGCTGGTATGGTTCGTCAAACTGATTACTGACCCCCTCACCGACATCTTTGCCTACTACCCGACCCTACGCCGGCTTGGACGGCGCGCCTGAGGATGCTCCCATGGCAGACAAACGCTTATTGGTGGTGCTGGATTTCGACGGCGTGCTGATCAATTCCTATGCCTTGTTGCGCGACACCCTGGCGAGCTTTGGCCTCGATGTCGGCGACGAAGAGCGTTTTCGCAATCGCCGCAAGTTTCTCAAGTATCTGGGTGGCGGCAAGGAGCTGATCCATAATCTGGTCGGCATGAGTCTGCCCAAAACCCGCAAGCTGCGGGCGCGTCTGACCGAGTGTTACCGTGAGTGCGGCTTCATCTATCCGGAATTCATCGACGTCGTGAATCGCATGATCGCCGCGCCCGGCATCCACTGTGGCGTGGTCAGCCGCAACTTCACGTTGCGCCCCGGACCGACCATACGCGCGGTGCTGGCGCGCAGCGGCGTCGACGAGACTAATCTCGATTTCGTGGTACCGGTGCCGGTCGGCGCGAGCAAGACCGATGTGCTGGATGGCATGGTCGCCAGTCGCTACCGTGAGGCGGTGCTATGCGCCGATGAGATCAGCGACTACCGCGCTGCGGGTGAAGCCGGCTACCGCAGCTTGATCGGTTCTTATGGTTTCGATACGAGCGATCGCCTGCTGCGCCGTGGCGAAGTGCCGCCGGCCTGCCTCTACGACACCCCGGAAGCATTGGCGGCAGCGCTACGCGTTTTAATCGCACCCCATGATGCGGCTCCCCGCAACTACCGCGCACTCGAACCGCTGGCCACCTTGTGTCTGCCTAGCCTGGCGGCCGTCGGTGCCAGGTAACGAAAGAAATCTGCGCTGCAGGCGGCCCAGGAATAGCGACGGGCCTGCGCCACACAGTCGTCGCGCGACAATTTCAGCGCCGCCCTGAGCGCCGCGCCGAGATCGTCGTCCATTACGCCGGACACGCCGGACACGATCACATCCAAGGGCCCCTGTACCGGATAGGCGGCTACCGGTAGGCCACAGGCCAGCGCCTCCAACAACACCAGTCCGAACGTATCAGTGCGACTCGGAAACACGAAGACATCGCCCGCCGCCAGATGGCGGGCCAGATCGCGGCCATAACGCGGACCGAGAAAATGACAGGCGGGGTAGCGCGCCGCCAGGCGCGCGCGGTCTGGTCCATCGCCGATCACGACTTTGCTGGCGACATCCGGCAGATCGAGAAACGCTTCAATGTTCTTCTCGACCGCGACACGGCCCATGTAGACGGCGATCGGTCGCGGGTAATCCCACGCTACCGGATCGTCGGTATTGAAAATGCGCGTGTCGACGCCGCGCGCCCACAGCCGCAAGTTGTCAAAGCCCCAAGCACGTAACTTGTCGCGCTGGGTCGCGGTCGGCACCAGGGTGCGCGTCGCTGCGCTATGGAAGTGACGCAGGTAGGCATAGCTCCAAGCGATCGGCAGCGGCATACGCAGGCGGATGTATTCCGGGAACTGGGTGTGGAAGGCGGTCGTGAAGGGCAAGTGGCGACGCAGACAATAGCGCCGCGCGGCGTGGCCCAAGGGACCCTCGGTGGAAATATGAATGGCCTCGGGCAGGTACTCATCGAGCAGTTTTGCGACCCGCCGGCCGGGCAATACCGCTAAACGGATACTTGGATAGGTCGGGCAGGCGACGGTGCGGAATTCGAGCGGGGTGACCATCAACACTTCA
>JANLSI010000227.1:0-5514 GCA_031362345.1 Pseudomonadota bacterium | reverse complement strand
GCACCAGGATATGAAAACCGGCGTGCAGGGTGCGGCTGTACCGGCCCAGGTTCTCGACCACGAAGGCGCTCTGTTGCGGCACAATGGTCGCCGTCTTGGCAATAACAATGATGACCAGGATGGCGATGGTCAGGACGACGTAGGTGGTTCCCATGGTGAGCTCCTGCGAGTGGCTATCAACGCCGATTACGGATGTGGAGAGTGAGGCCGGCGGTTTCCCACACTTCGGCCTCGCTACCGGCCTCGATGGGCGCCTCGTCGGTATTGCGCGCGCTCCAGCTCGTGCCGCGGTATTCGACGCGGCAACTCGCGCCCGGTGCGAGCCGTTCCGGCACCGCGATAAGATCGCCCATGATCAAACGTTCTTCGACCTGGCCGAGGTTGGCTTTGAATTTGTGGTAGAGCCGCGCGCGGAACAGCGCCATGCAGCTCAAAGCCAACGCGGCGAAGATGATCCATTGCGCCCATTCCGGCAGCGGCACACCCGCCATGCCGAGCAAGCCGACGACGATCGCTGCCGCACCGACGAAGACCAGATAGAACTGCGCGCTGACACCGAGCATTTCGGCGCCGAACAGCAGCGTGCCCGTCACCATCCAACCCCACCACGGCATGCTTCGTTCCTCGATCATGGCGGGCCCAGCGCTCGCGCTGAGCATCGTGACGGCAGCGACTTGCGCTTGCAAGCACGGCGCAGGCGCTGATGGGCGATTGTCAAACGCCGGGCTAAGTCGTTAGTGTGTCGCGCTGCGGCGTGTACACACCAACAGCGAGGTCTATCGCGTGTCCTATATCCACCGCACCCGCGTACGCTACGGCGAATGCGATCAGCAAGGCGTGGTCTTCAATCCCAACTACATGGTCTATATGGACGACGCCGGCGAAAACTGGGTGAGCAGTCTGGCGCCGAGCGGTAATTTTCTCGATCTGGGCTGGGACTGGATGGTCGTACGCTCGACCATCGAATGGCAGGCGCCGGCCCATCACGGCGAAACCTTGAGCATAACCGTGGCCATCGTGCGTTACGGCAGTACGTCATTCGACATCGGTTACATCGGCAAGGCAGGCGAGCGCGCCGTGTTCACAGCGCGCAGTACCTGTGTGAGTGTGAAGGTCGGCACCACCGAGAAATTCGTCACGCCTGATCACATCAAAGCCTTGCTCGGGCCGGCCGAGACCTGGGACGTCCCTGCTTGATCTTGCTCCCTCTTCTGCGTGGAAGAGGACAGCAGCGCCACAAGTTCAAGCTCTGGAATGAATGTGCGAATGAATTCGCACCCACAAAGATAATTCGACAAACTTATCTCTTGCCCTGAACCCCCAAGCAGCAGGACCTCACCATGATCACCAGCTTCGACGACTACCTTATCCACCAGACGCCCCAGGCCCTGGTCCACGTCGGCACCACCGATTCCAATGCCTACGATCGCTATTTCCTTGAGGGTTTCGTCGCGGACGGCTCGCTGATGTTCGGCGGTGCCTTCGGTCTGTATCCCAATCGCGACGTGGTGGACGCCGCCTTCAGCGTCAGCGTCGAGGGCACGCAGTACTCATTGTTCGCAAGCGGCCGCGCGCCGAGCGAACGCGGTGAGTCGCGCGTCGGACCGATCCAGGTAGAGATCCTGTCGCCCATGCGCAGCCTGCGTCTGTCGGTGCACGACAAGGCGCGTGGCTTTTTCGCCGATTTGCGTTTCGACGCGGTCACCGGTGCCATCGACGAGGGGCGTCAGACCATGACTGACGGTCCGCGTACCTCAGTCGATCTGACTCGCTACTCGCAACTCGGCGCCTGGTCCGGCGTTATTGAAGTAAAAGGCCAAAGGATCGAACTGGCGGGTACGCAGGTGCTCGGCGTGCGCGATCATTCCTGGGGCGTGCGGCCACTGGGTGGCGGCGGCAGTACCCGATGGGCGCCACAGATCCACTGGTACTGGGGGCCGATTTTCTTCGGCGACGAATGCATGCACTGGCATTTGAACGACGACCCCGAGGGTGAGCTGCCCGACCGCTTCGCGGCCCTGGTGCCGAGAATCGACAGCCCCAGCAATGGCCCGCTCTACATGCGCAACACTGGCGGCGAGTATCTCGTGCCGGTCTCGTTCACGCCGCGCTACCGTAAGGGCACGCGGCGCATCGAACATCTGGAAGTCGTTATGCACGATAAGCGCGGTCCGCGCATGAAGCTCGAATTCATTCCAGATCAGCGCCTGCTGTTTTCCTTGATGGGCCTGGGCTACACCAATAAAGCCTGGGAACACGGTGCCTGGCGCGGTGAGTTGATGGTTGACGAGAACGCCTGGCCGAGTCACGAACAGTCGCCGCTGTTCCCACGCAATTGGCACATGCATCACGTCTGCAAGGTCAAGCGCGACGACGGCAAAGAAGGTTCGGCGATCCTCGAACAATGCCTGTTCGGGCCGCATAAGCCGAGCGGCTTGCTGGGTGTGACCGACGGGTGGAAAGTGGCGTAGTCGCGCAGTTTAAGTTTGTCTGGGCGCGGGAGCCGGACCGCGAGGCACTGGCAGCAATGTCCGAATAAATTCGGACCCACAATGAATATTGCGGCGACCGCGCGGCCTCGCTACGGGGTCGCTCTCAGGTGATGGAGGCCTGATAGATGCTTTCGATGGCGGCATCCAGCGCGTTATCGAAGGCCGCATCGCTCTGCTGCTTGGTGAGACCTTCGGTCAAGGCCCGCGAAAAGCTCGCCACCATGCCGTGATTGCGTGCCAGACGCGCGTTGGCGTCGGCACGGGAATAGCCGCCGGATAGCGCGACCACGCGCACCACGTTCGGGTGCTTGATGCAGTCCTGATAGAAATCGTCGACCTCTGGCAGCGTGAGCTTCAGCATCACGAGTTCGTTCGGCGCGAGTGCGTTCAGCGCATCCATGATGGCGCTCTTCAAGAGTTTCTCCGCGCTGGTCTTGTCCGGGCAATGGATATCGACCTCAGGCTCAATGATCGGCACCAGGCCCGCTGCGCAGATCTGTTTGCCCACTTCGAATTGCTGGGCAACCACGGCCTTGATGCCGGCGGCGTCGGCCTGCTTTACCACTGAGCGCATCTTGGTGCCGAAAATGCCTTTGGATTTTGCCTTTTTGAGCAAGCCATCGAGGGTCGGATTGGGTTTCATCAACTGCACGCCGTCGGCTTCGTCGGCGAGGCCTTTATCGACCTTGAGGATCGG
Organism: Pseudomonadota bacterium; assembly: GCA_031362345.1. GTDB lineage: Bacteria > Pseudomonadota > Gammaproteobacteria > JADJYF01. Next base: position 2,325 of record JANLSI010000227.1, on the reverse strand, counting down.
CACGACGTTTTTCACGTTCCACAGGTAGTCGGCGGCCGGCTGACCGGCGAATTCACGATCCATGGTGCCTTCAAACAGGATCGCGGCGAGGATGCGTGCGCCGTTGAAGACCGAACTCATGACGATGCGTGCGCGCATTTCATGCACTAGCGCGAACATCCCCTCGTCGTCAGACCAGGCGCCCTCATCGATGCCGTAGAGCTTCAGCGCCTTGGGGGTCGAACCGCCGCTCTGGTCGAGCGCAGCGATGAAGCCCGCTGCCTTGCGCATTTTTTCGAGTTGCAGTTCGTAGTTTTTCACGGTGTTCCTCAGCTGTAGATGGGGGTAGCCAAGGTCTTGGCTAGACGTCTCTATTCTAACCGCCGAGCGTCGCGGTGCGAGCCTTCCGCGTGCTCTGCATCGAGTCGATCAGCAAGCCCGGATTTAGCTCGTAACCGGGTACCGATTCCGGGCGTGGTGGTCATGACCCGCTGCCCGACACGATGCTGCGCTCCAGACGCGGCGACGTCGGTCGCTATTAAAAAAGCGTGTGGCGCCCGCTCCGCCGCCGCACCCTTTGTTGACCGGAACATTCGCCATTTGACCGCCGCCAACCCCAGTTTCCGCCACCCTCGCTGGTCGTTCTCGCGGCGGGTTCGAATACTTGTCACCGCCGGACTGCTGCTTTCGTTCGGCGTCGCACTGGCGGCCGGTGGGCCACCGACCTTGCCTGGCTTGACCGTCGTCAGCAAGAGCCGTTGGACGCCGACGGCGGTACGCAAGGTGCTACGCACTTTCGCCTTTGGCGGCCAGGCCAGCGATGCGCAGATCGAGACCTGGGCGACCATGAAGCCGCAGGCCGCGATTGTCGAGATTCTGACCTTCAACGAACACAATCTGTTGCTCTCGCCGCCCGACACTCAACTTACCACGGAGGGCTTGCACAAGCGGCGCCAGACCTTGCGCGCGCTCGGCGACTTCTGGGCCTCGAATAACGCCGCCAACCCGGTTTTGAGCGATGACCGCGAGCACTATGCGCGCAGCAGCTGGCACAGCGCGATGCTTACCTGGTCGATGGCCGCCCGCGTGCGCGGCGGTAATCCGTTCCGCCATCGCATCGGTTATTGGGAAACCAATTTTCATCTCGCCGCCAACCAACGGCGCGGCGTGTCGAACTACCAGTTGGTGCGCTACTACGACGATGTCATGGCCGCGCTCGCACGGGGTGACGGTTACGACCAAGTGATTGCGACCGCCGCGCTGTCCGCCGCCATCGGCCAGCAGTACGGCCATCGCTTCAACCGCTATTACGCGGGCCAGTGCTACTGCAACGAAGACTTCGCGCGCGAATTCCACCAGCTCGGCTTCGGCGTATTGGGCAGCGGCGACAGCGCCTATCACGAGCGCGTCTCGATCAAGAATACCGCCGCCGCCCTGACCGGCATGCGCTTCACCAGTAGCGAGGTGCCGAACGAGTTGCAAGCGGAAAACGTGGTGTTCGGAACCGACGGCCACGTGCCACAGCCAGTGTCTATCCTGCACCACACGATTTCCGGGGCGACCACCCGCGAGAAGATCCGCATGCTCGCGCACTTCGATATTGAGCAGCAGGAAAGCCTCGACAATCTGCCCTTGATGATAGTGCAGAGCATTGCCGATGACAGCATCTCGACCGTCGAGGCTACTGCGCTGCGCACGGCCTGGCGTAGCATGAAAAAAAAGGATCTGCTGCGCTATGTGCGCGCCTATGCAATCTCGACCCTGTTCCACTCCACCCAGCGCGTTAAACAGCTGAGCAGTCTCGAACGGGTGATGGTGACGGCCAATCGGTTTGCCGACACCAACCTCGAGCACTACAACGACGTGACCGAAACATGGCGTTTGTACTGGGAAGATGAAGTGGTGCCGTTCGAACCCTGGCACGACGTGTTCGGTCATCAGAACGGACCGGAAACGGCTGGTAGCGCTGAGCTGTTCCGCAAGAATTACAAACGCGCCACCGACGCCGCTTTCAGCTACAGCCTGCAGGATTTAAATGGCGAGGAGCGGGCCAAAGACTGGCGCGCGATCATGCCGCGTGGCAAAGGCTATTTTATCGGCACTACCGCCGAATGGTTATGGCAACGCTTCGTGTCCGATGGCCTGAAGAACTTCGGGCCACTTGAGCGCGCCCATCTCTATGCCTTGCTCGGGTACGGACGTGACCTCGGCGCGGTATTGCATCCGCAGTTCCCCGATACCGCAGTGACGCTCGGCGAACTCGGCCACGGTGCAGGCAAGGCCTGGTTAGCCAAAGTCGGCGCAGCGCGGTTTGCGCTCGAAAGCAAAGACACCGACATCCGCGAG
>JANLSI010000208.1:0-9688 GCA_031362345.1 Pseudomonadota bacterium | reverse complement strand
AAAACTATTATATTAAATAATTATTGTTAATTATCAGCATATTACGTAATATCTTTGGCGGAGAGAGAGGGATTCGAACCCTCGATGGGCTTTTGACCCATACTCCCTTAGCAGGGGAGCGCCTTCAGCCACTCGGCCATCTCTCCGGGGTGTGCAGGATAACCGCGCCCGCCGGCAGGGTAAAGTTGCAATACCAACGGGTGTGGTCGCAGCCCGCAGCAAAAAGGCAAAAACGAGGACAAATTCGCGCCGTCCCGCGCTTACTGCCGGTCGCGTCGAATTGCTGAGGATGTCTGCGCTGAAGGGGGTGCGGAAGCATTCGGGTCAGGAGAGAGAGACGGTCAGGTCGGGCTTAGGACCTGTCCAATCACGGTATCGATACGCTGAGCGGGTATCGGATGATCCACTCCGCGAAATTAATCCGCCTGCTTGGCGACTTCCTCGCCGCCTTCTTGTTGGATGCGCTGGTAGATTTCCTCGCGGTGCACCGAAACTTCCTTCGGCGCATTGACGCCGATGCGAACCTGGTTTCCCTTGATACCCAGCACAGTGACAGTCACGTTGTCACCAATCATCAATGACTCACCAACCCGTCTGGTCAGTATCAGCATACCGTTGCTCCATATACTGAGTGCCGCTCCTGCGAAACTCACGGTTGTTTAACGAGCACTGCCCAAGCCGGGCGATCCCAACTTCGACAACTATCTTTCCCTGATGATTCAATTCTATCGGTTGACAGGGAAAAAATCCTGGACCATGTCGCGATAAAGACCGCCGCCCTTATCAGGCTTTGGTGTTTTGCGCCGCGCTTTCCAGGCCGAACTCCGCATGCAGAATCCGCACGCCAAGTTCAGAGTATTTTTCATCGACCACTACGGAGATCTTAATCTCAGAGGTCGAAATCATACGAATGTTGATGCCATCGTCGGCGAGCGCCTTGAACATGCGGCTGGCAATGCCGGCGTGCGACCGCATGCCGACACCGACGATCGAAATCTTCACAATCTTCCTGTCGCCGCGCACACCCTTGGCACCCATTTCATGGGCGACACGCTCGAGAATCTCGACCGTGCGCTCGTAATCGTTGCGGTGCACGGTGAAGGTGAAGTCTGTGGTGCCGTCGGCCCCAGTGTTCTGCACGATCATGTCGACTTCGACATTGGCGGCCGCCACCGGGCCGAGAATGCCGCTCGCGACACCCGGCCGATCGGGTACGCCTGCGACCGTGACCTGCGCTTCGTCGCGGTTCAGCGTGACGCCGGAAATAAGTGCTTGCTCCATGATGTTTTCCTCGCTGGTGATCAACGTGCCGGTGCCGTCCTCGAACGACGACAGAACGCGCAGGTTGACCTGATACTTGCTCGCGAATTCGACTGACCGGATCTGCAGCACTTTGGCACCGAGACTGGCCATCTCGAGCATTTCCTCGTAGGTGATGCGCTCCAGACGACGCGCTTCCGGCACGATGCGCGGATCGGTCGTATATACGCCATCAACGTCTGTATAGATCTGGCATTCGTCGGCTTTGAGCGCCGCCGCCAGCGCGACGGCGGTGGTATCCGATCCGCCACGGCCGAGGGTGGTGATGTTGCCCTGTTCGTCAACGCCCTGGAAACCCGCCACGACGGTCACGCGGCCCGCATCGAGGTCGGCGCGCACGCGGTGTTCATCGATGGCTTCAATGCGCGCCTTGTTAAAGGCGCTGTCCGTCAGGATACGGACCTGGCCGCCGGTATAGGACACCGCCGGCACGCCGTGCCTGTTCAGCGCCATGCACAGCAGCGCAATGGTGACCTGCTCGCCGGTCGACAACAGCACATCGAGCTCACGGCCAGCGATGCGCGGGTCAATAGCCTTGGCCAGACCCAGCAAGCGGTCGGTTTCGCCAGACATCGCTGACACCACCACCACCACCTGGTTACCCGCGCGCTGGGTGCGCGCCACCCGTTCCGCCACGGCTTCGATGCGTTTGACATCGCCGACCGAGGTCCCGCCGAATTTCTGAACGATGATGCTCATGCTGGTTCTATGTCTGATTTACGCCGATAGCTAGCACGGAGCGCCGAACTCCAAGGAGTTCGCGCCACGGCGAGAGCTCAGGGATTCTTCGCCGCGCGTTCAGTGACCCATGGGATCACGGAGCGCATGGCTGCTTCGAGCCGGCTGGGATCAGTGCCGCCGGCTTGGGCCATGTCGGGGCGTCCGCCGCCCTTGCCGCCGACCTGACGGGCGACGTGGTTGATGAGGTCGCCCGCGTGTACCGTCGCGGTCATGGTTTTGGTGACGCCCGCGATGAGGCGCACCTTATCATCCTCGACCGTGGCCAACACGACCACCGCGCGCTCGAAACGATCTTTTAAACTGTCGCAGGTTGCCCGCAGCGCATTCATATCGGCGCCCTCGATGATCTCGACAATCAGCTTGGCCGCGCCGATGTCGTGGGCACCGGCCGCGATGTCACGGCCCGCAGCGCCGGCCAGCTTGGCTTTCAAGTCTTGGATGTCCTTCTCCAGCGCGCGGCTGCGCTCAACCATTTGCTTGAGCTTGGGCTCGATTTCGCCGGCATTGGCACGCACCAGACCGGCAATGCGCTCAAGACTGGTCTGGGCTTCGAGCGCGTAGCTGACAGCGTTGTCGCCGGTCACGGCCTCAATACGGCGTACACCCGAGGCGACGCCCGCTTCGCTGACTATCTTGAAGGCGCCGATGTCGCCGCTACGGGTGACGTGGGTACCGCCGCAGAGTTCCACCGAGAACTCGCCCATGCGCAGTACCCGCACCTCGTCGCCGTACTTCTCGCCGAACAGCGCCATGGCACCGCTGTCGATAGCCTGCTGGTAGGGCATCACGTCGGCGCGTACTTCGACGTTGCGGCGGATCTCGGCATTGACCATGCGTTCGACCGCAGTGAGTTCTTCGCGACTGAGCGGCTGCGCATGGGAAAAATCGAAACGCAGACGCTCGGCATCGACCAGCGAGCCCTTCTGTTCGACATGTGACCCGAGCACAGCGCGCAGCGCGGCGTGCATGAGATGGGTGGCAGAATGATTGAGGCGCGTGGCCTGCCGGCGCAGATCTTCGACTTCGGCGGAGAGCTTGTCGCCGAGCGCGAGGGTGCCGCTCTGCATCCGGCCGGTATGCAAGAACAGGCCGCCCTGCTTGCGCGTATCGGCGACGTCGAAGACACCCGTGTCGGCCAACAGCCGGCCGCGATCGCCGACCTGACCGCCCGATTCCGCGTAGAAAGGCGTGCGATCGAGTATCACCACGCCCGCTGTGCCGGCCGCCAACACCGGCACCGCTCGGCCTGCGACGAACAGGCCCGCGACCTGCGCGTTATCATGGGTGGCGGCGTAACCGGTGAAGAGCTGGTCGCGACCGATACGCGCGAGATCCTCGGCGTCGATGGCATGCGAGGTATCGACATTAGCGAAATGACTGGCGGCGCGCGCGCGTTCGCGTTGTGCCTGCATAGCGGCCTCGAATCCGGCGTGGTCGAGCTGCAAGCCTCGTTCGCGTGCGATGTCGGCGGTCAGATCGACCGGGAAACCGAAAGTGTCATAGAGCTGGAAAACCGTGGGGCCGGCGATGGTGTCGCCGCTCATGTCGGCAATGCTGGCTTCGAGGATGCGCATGCCCTGGTCGAGGGTCTCGGCGAAGCGCTCCTCTTCGAGCTTGAGCGCAGTCATGATGCTGGATTCACGCTCACGTAAACCCGGATAGGCAGCGCCCATCTGCACAGCCAGCGCCGGCACCAACTTGTGAAAGAAGGTGTCGTTGATGCCGAGCTTGTGTCCGTGGCGCAGCGCGCGACGGATGATACGGCGCAGCACATAACCGCGCCCTTCGTTGGACGGCAGCACGCCATCGTGGACCAGAAAGGACGACGCACGGATGTGATCGGCGATCACCCGCAACGAGGCTTCTTCGTTGACCTTGCCCGGCACCTGTTCGCGCACTGCGTTAATCAAGGCCTTGAAGAGGTCGATAGCGTAGTTGTCGTGTACGCCCTGCAACACCGCAGCGATGCGCTCGAGGCCCATGCCGGTATCGACTGAGGGTCGCGGAATGCGCTTCTGCTCGCCATTTGCGCTGCGCTCGTACTGCATGAAGACCAAGTTCCAGATCTCGATGTACCGATCACCGTCGGCGTCGGCGCTGCCGGGCGGACCACCAGCGATCGACGGACCGTGATCAAAGAAGATCTCCGAGCAGGGCCCGCAGGGGCCGGTGTCGCCCATCATCCAGAAATTATCTTTCTCGCCGCAGCGGGTCAGATGTTTGGGATCGATACCGATATGGTCCAGCCACAGATCGGCCGCTTCGTTGTCACTCTCGAACACTGTCACCCACAGCCGTTCGGCCGGCAGGCTGAAGCGTTCGGTGAGAAGTTTCCAGGCGAATTCGATCGCTTCGCGCTTGAAATACTCGCCAAAGCTGAAATTGCCCAGCATCTCGAAGAAGGTGTGATGGCGCGCGGTGTAACCGACGTTGTCGAGGTCGTTGTGCTTACCACCGGCGCGCACGCAGCGCTGACTGGAGGTGGCGCGCTTGTAAGCGTGCTCTTCCAGCCCTAGGAATACGTCCTTGAACTGCACCATGCCAGCATTGGTAAACAACAACGACGGGTCGTTACCTGGCACCAACGGGCTGGAATCGACAACGGTGTGGCCATGTTCCTTGAAGTAGTCGAGGAACGCGCTGCGAATATCAGAGGTCTTCATCGGTCGCTGCTTGTCTTAGTGCTTGTCGAATCTGTGCGGCATCGAAGCCGCGATATTCGAGGAAACGCATTTGCTTGGCGCGCGCTTGCGCGTCACTTGGGTTGCCTCGAAATTTCTTGCGTCGGGTATCGCGCGCGAGTTCGTCCCAGTCAAGCGCGGCGGCGTTCAGCGCGCTGCGTACCAGTGACTGTTCGACACCGTGGGATTTCAGCTCCTGCTCGATACGGCGCGGACCGTAGCCGCGCGCGGCCCGACTGCGGATGAAAACCTCGGCATAGCGATCGTCTTTCTGCAGGCCCTCGTCGGCCAAGTCGTCGAGCGCGACGGTGATGTCGTCAGGCGCAAGTCCTTTAGCGGCGAGCTTGCGTTCCAGCTCGCGGCGGCTGTGTTCACGCCGGGCGAGCGCGCTGACCGCGAGGTCGCGCGCCCCCCGTCGCGGATCGTCGCTCAGGCTTCCTCCAACTCGTCGAGATCATCCTCGACCGCACTCGGCGCCGAGTTGGAAGTGATCGCCACGGCCCGAATGCTCGCCTCGATTTCCGCCGCCACCTTGGGGTTGTCCTTCAAATACTGGCGGACGTTATCCTTGCCTTGTCCCATCCGATCGCCCTTATAGCTGTACCAGGCGCCGGTCTTGTCGACGAAGTTATGCTCGACACCGAGCTCGATGAGCTCGCTTTCGAGCGACACGCCCTCGTTGTAGAGGATGTCGAAGACCGCCTGCCGAAACGGCGGCGCGACCTTGTTCTTGACGACCTTGACGCGGGTCTCGTTGCCGATGATTTCCTCGCCACGCTTGAGCGAGCCAATACGACGAATGTCGAGCCGCACCGAGGCGTAGAACTTCAGCGCGTTACCACCGGTGGTAGTTTCCGGGTTGCCGAACATCACGCCAATCTTCATGCGGATCTGGTTGATGAAGACGATCAGCGTGTTGGAGCGTTTGACGTTGCCGGTCAGCTTGCGCAGCGCCTGGGACATGAGGCGCGCCTGCAGGCCGACATGGGTGTCGCCCATCTCACCCTCGATTTCGGCCTTCGGCACCAGTGCTGCGACCGAGTCGATAACGATGCAATCGATAGCACCGGAACGCACCAGCATGTCGGTGATTTCGAGCGCCTGCTCGCCGGTATCGGGCTGCGATACCAGCAGTTCCTTGACGTTCACGCCGAGCCGTTCGGCGTACTGCGGATCGAGCGCATGTTCGGCGTCGATGAAGGCAGCCGTGCCACCCTTCTTCTGAACTTCAGCCACTACATGCAGCGCCAAGGTGGTCTTGCCGGAGGATTCAGGGCCGAAGATCTCGACCACTCGACCGCGTGGCAGGCCACCGACGCCGAGCGCGATGTCGAGCGTGAGTGAACCGGTCGATACGACCTCGATATCGGGGACGGTCCCGCCATCGCCCATGCGCATGATCGACCCGGTGCCGAATTGTTTTTCGATCTGGGACAGCGCCACTCCTAGCGCTTTTTGCTTGTTGTCGTCCATATTGGTTGTCCTCTTCATGAAATGACCCGTGTGTGATTCAGCGGCCCGGATTATTGCACAGAAGGCCGGGGCCTTTAATCGAAAAGGGCGGCTGCGAGCTGGCTCGGCCGCAGCACTAAAGAACAGACCCATAACCTCAGTCGAGCATCTCAACCAGGCGCTGCAGAGCATGGGCCACGGTGCGCGCCCGCACTGCGCGGCGGTCGCCGCCAAACACCTGCCGTTCGGTCAGGGTCTCGCGCCCACCGACAGCGAAGCCGAAGCACACCGTGCCGACCGGCTTGTCGGACGAGCCGCCGCTTGGCCCCGCGACGCCGGTCACCGCCACCGCCACCTCGACACCGCTCGCGCGCCGCGCCCCGTCCGCCATCTGCCGCGCGGTCTCGACGCTGACCGCACCAAAGCGCTCGATGGTCATCGCTTCGACCCCCAGCAGGCTGATTTTGGCGGCATTGGAATAGGTCACCAGTCCACACTCGAACCAGTCCGAGCTGCCGGACGTGGCGGTCATGGCCTGGGCTATCCAGCCGCCAGTGCAGGATTCGGCGGTCGCCATACGCCAACCCCGTTGGAGCAGCGCGGCGCCGAGCTCGCGGCCGCTGGCCTCGAGTGCTTCCTGGTGCGTGTCGGTGGTCATGAGGTACGCGACGCGGCACGCCGCGCCCTGAAGAAATCGACCAACAACATGGCACAGGCCTCCGCTTCGACGCCGGCGGTCAGCACGGCGCGGTGATTGAGGATGGGATGGTCGAGCACATTCAGTACGCTGCCGGCCGCGCCGGTGCGTGGGTCGTGGGCGCCGAACACCACGCGTGCGATGCGCGCCTGGATGATAGCGCCGGCGCACATCGCGCAAGGCTCAAGGGTGACATAGAGCGTGGTGCCCGGCAGGCGGTAGTTGCGCAGGTGCGTGGCGGCCGCGCGGATGGCGACAATTTCGGCGTGGGCGGTCGGGTCATCGCTGCCTAGCGGCCGATTCCAGCCCTCGCCCAGCACTTCGTCGTCGCGCGTGAGCACGGCACCGACCGGCACTTCGCCTTCACATGCAGCACGCCGCGCGAGCGCGAGCGCGAGCAGCATGAAGCGCTGGTCGCGCGCGTCTAGCACTGCGACATGCCCGGCATTGTCTGGCGTCTGCGGCATGGTCGCGCTGGCGTCGGGGGCGCCTGCGATAACACAACCCGTGCGTTCAAGTCTTGCCCGGCGTGTCACTGACGACCGCCGCTCGCGCACTGTTAACCCGCGCCACCGACAACACGCCTACCACTGTTCCCGCCGCGTCGCGGATCAAGCCGAAACTGAGATCGACATAGCGCTTGCGCCCATCGGCATGCTCGGCGCGGGTGGTGAGCACCTGACCATGGTATTTAGCCGTGCCGCTCGCCACCGCGTGATGGAAGCCGGCCCAGTGCGCGGCGCGGAAACGCTGCGGGACGATGATGTCCAGACTCTGCCCCAGAGCGTGGGCGGCGTCGTGGCCGAACATCTCCGTCGCCGCCGCGTTCCACAGCTGGATATTGCCTTTGAGATCGCAATAGATGAGGGCGTCTGGCGCCTGCTCCAACAGTGCCGCATACAGTTCCTGGCCCATGAACTCACGCCTCCTGTGCGCATACCGGCAAGCCCGGCACCTGCCATTCGCCCTTCAGAGACAGCAATTCCTCGCGGTGCTGGGTGGCGAGCGCAGTCACGCAGCGCAGGCCCTTAGCGGTCAAATGGATCTCGACCCGCCGTCGATCGGCGGCACTGACCCGACGACGCACCAGTCCCGTCGCCTCGCAGCGCGAGATCAAGGCCACCACCCCGTGATGATGAGCCTGCAGGCGTTCCGCCAATTCGCCAACACTGGCCCATTCACGTCCTGGAAAACCTTTGAGTTGCAGCAACAACTGATATTGCAGCGTGGTGATACCGCGTTTGCGCGTGACCTCCTCGCTGAAACGCAGAAAGCGCCGTAGCTGATAACGAAACAGCGCGAGCTGTTCGAAATCGACCTTGTCCAGCTGACAGTCCGGGGCGGCTTTACGCATGGTCTATATATATCATAGCGTGATATAAAAGCCTGGCTTTGCCGCCGACTTCAGGGAGCACCCCATCGCAATGGAAGATCTCCAGCACTGGCGCACTGCGCGGCGCGCCGAGCTGCTTGTCGCGCGGCAGGCCATCGCCAGCGCCGCGCGCGCGCGCTGGACTGCGGCCATGCGCGCGCACCTGTGCGACGCCCTGCCGGCGGTGCGGGGGCTGGTGATTGGCTGTTACCTGCCGTTCCGTGGCGAGCCGGACCTGCGTCCGCAGCTCGATGCCTGGCGCGAGGCCGGCGCCGACACCGCGCTGCCGGTGATCAAGGGTCGCGGTCTGCCAATGGAATTCCGCTCGTGGTGGCCGGGATGTCCGCAAGTGAAAGGTGCGTTCTCGCTGCCCATGCCCGACGGCACACCGCTGGTCACGCCGCAAGTGGCGTTGATACCGCCGCTCGGCTTCGATGAACAAGGCTACCGTCTCGGCTACGGTGGCGGCTATTTCGATCTCACCCTCGCCGCCCTTGCACCTGCACCGATCAAAATCGGCGTGGCCTTCGAGCTCTCGCGCATGGCGAGCATCGAACCGCAGCCTTACGACATCCCGATGGACTTCATCATCACCGAGCGCGGTGTCTATGAACGACGCGATGGGCGACTGCAACGACTGAACTCGGCCGCTACCATCGGACGAGCGATGGCCGCGCTACGCGCGCGACGCGCGATCGACGCCCCGCCCGGCGACAGCTGCGCGTCCGCGCCGTGCTACGCCGCAGACTTCGATCAGAATCTTTGACGCACGCCAGACAACTCTTCCAGCACACCGTCGACCAGCAGTGCGGGTGTGGAAGATAGGTGACGGCTGGCCCCTGCTGGTAGACCATCAATGGACGTTGATGCGCCGTCTTGTGCTTGTCAGACTGCCCAGCAGCTACCAGCGTGGCGAGCGCGGTGGGTGAAATTCATTTGCGCGCCCGCGCGGCGACCAAGGAGCGATCATGAGAATCTCGATGTTGACTGCGGGCCTGCTCGGCATCCTCCTCATCCTGCTGAGCGGCTACGTCATCGCTGGCCGCGTCAAGTTCAAGATCGATCTCGGCGACGGCGACAAACCAGCTATGCAGCAACGCATACGCGCTCAGGCGAACTTCGTCGAATACGTGCCGATGGCACTGATCCTGCTGATGCTGGTGGAGTACGCCGCCATCGGCCCGCGCTGGCTGACGATGGCCATGGGCGCGGCCCTGGTGCTGGGGCGCGTGCTGCATGCGCAAGGCTTGATCGCGAGTGCCGGCGCGACCTTCGGCCGTTTTGTCGGCACCAATCTGACCGCGCTTGTGATCATGACCGGCGCGATTGCGCTACTGGGGCGCGGCGCCGGCACCTGGTAGCGCCACCTCAAAGCCACTCAGGAGCCCCTCTTCATGTTTGAAAAACTCCGCGACGAACTGGCCC
>JANLSI010000177.1:0-3120 GCA_031362345.1 Pseudomonadota bacterium | reverse complement strand
ATCGTCACCAGGATCGCTTTGCCAACCGATTGAAACCGTGACATCCAGACCTCCTCGGTCTGGAATGCGGAATCATCGCAAGGCGATGCGCAGGATGTTGGCCGCCGAATAGCGGCCTTGGGAAGGACCCATCACTGCCGTTGAGTAGCGTTTTACCAGGTTGATATCGGCATAGCCGGCCGCCACAGCGTCCTTGATGTCCTTGACCTGTATATCTTCATCGACGTCGACAAACTCGCGACCACGTGGGTCGCTGATCACCGGCCAGGCGTGGCCCTCGAGCAGATCGGCGGTGTCGGCTGAAGGCGGTGCGGGTTGGTGGTAGCCAAGCGCATTGGTTGCCTGCCAGCCGGCATAGCGGCCATCGGCGAGCGCATTGGCGAGTGCAGCCCGCCCGTGCAAGGCACCGGCCAGCAGCGCGCGCGGGTTATCGAGCGGGGCCTGCGCGACGAACTGTGCACCGCCTTTGTCGGCGATTAGATCGCCGCCGGCCTGACTGAGCAGTTGCGCCGCCGGCAAGTAGCCGGCGCTGACACACAGCAGATCGCAGGGCAGGGTGCGTGCTTGCCCACTGCCGTCGGCCGCGCGCACCACGGCCCCGACGAGTTGATGTCCGTAGTGCTGCGTCAAGGCTTCGATCACGGTATGGCCATGCAGGATTTCCACGCCTGCATGGGCGAGCGCGTGCTGCAAGGCTTCGCCGTGGTGGGCATCACGCAAATCGACCACCGCTGTCACTTCAACGCCGGCGTCCAGCAGATCGAGCGCCGCGCCGTAACCGGCGGTGGTGGCGGTCAGTATCACCGCGCGGGAGCCCGGCTTTACGCCATAGAGATGCAAGAGTCGTTGTGCTGCACTGGCCAGCATCACACCCGGTACATCGTTATTGCGGAACACCGCCGGCTGCTCGATGACACCGGTGGCGGCAATCACCACCCCCGCGCGGATTTTGTAATAGTGCCGAGTGTCGATCGCGGCCAGCCAGTTGTCGGCGAACCAGCCGGTGCAGGTGGTGCCACTCAACACGGTGATGCGCGGCGCGGCGGCGAGGGCAGCGATGAGCTCAACGAGTGTTCGACGCGCGGGTTCGCGATCGACGGCGTCGCGGCCGTAGAGCAACGCGCCGCCGAGGCGCACACCGTCGTCGAGCAGGATCACTTCCGCACCGGCGGCGGCCGCTTGCAGTGCGGCGCTCATGCCGGCTGCGCCACCGCCAATCACAGCGACATCGGCAAAGCGATGCAGATGATCCACCGTTTCGTGGGTAGCGCTGCGTGCGACGCGACCGAGGCCTGCAAAACGCCGAATGATCGGTTCCCAGAAGCGCCATGCGCCGCGCGGCTTGTAGAAGGCGTGGTAATAGAAGCCGACCGGCAGGAAGCGACTCAATGCCTCGACCGCGCGTCCCCAGTCGTGGGCGAGGCTGCCGGCGACGTTCTGCGGGCAAACCACTAGACCAGGCTCGATCGGGCGCGCATCGGCGCGCACATTCGGTTCGGGACCTACCTGCACCAGGCAATTGGCGTCGTTGCCGGCCAGGGCGTAAATGCCGCGCGGACGATGGAATTTGAACGATCGCGAGAGCATGCGCACGCCATTGGCCGCCAGCGCACTGGCAATGCTGTCGCCGGCGAATCCGCTGTAGCACTCACCGTCAAAACGGAAACGTATTTCGCGCTCGCGATCGATCAGCGCGCCATAGGGTGCAGGCAGACGCGTGGCTTTGCGTTTGTCGGTCAAGCGTATTCACCCGCTGGTGCGGCGAAGTAATCGGATGCCGGATAGGTTTTCAGGATGGTATCGCTGGCGGTATCGCGTTCGGCGATAAACCAGTAAGCACTCGGCAAGTGATACCACCACTCACGCACCACGCCGCGGGTATTGCTCTCGATGAACAGATACTCGGCCCAGCGACGATCATCGCAGCTAGCCGGGTCGGGTGGGGTGCCGAGCGTGCCGCCGTAGACGAATTCCGCGATGTTGCGTGGGCCATTCAGGGGGCAGTGCATGACTTTCATGATCAGTGTCCGACCGACGCCGCGCCCTTTTCGCCGACCTGCGCGTAGTCGTAGAAGCGCTCCAGCGCGAAAGGTGCACACAGGTGATGGGGTTTGCCGGTCGCGACGGTCTCGGCCATGCAGGTACCGGATACCGGCGTGGCTTTGAAACCCCAGGTGCCCCAGCCGGCGTCGATGTAATAATTTTCGATCGGCGTCAGCCCCATCACCGGGCTGAAATCCGGCGTCATGTCGGCCATGCCTGCCCATTGCCTGAGCACGCGCAACGTGCCGATGAAGGGAAACAATTCCAGCATATGCATCATTAAGTCCTCTTTGAACTCGAGCGTCGAGCGCGTTGAATAAAGCGGATAGGGATCGGTGGCGCCGCCCATCACCAGCTCGCCGCGCGCCGATTGCGAGACATAGATATGCAGGGAGCCGGACACGATGATCGGATCGAGAAAAGGCTTCACCGGCTCCGATACACAGGCCTGCAAAGGAATGGTACGGATGGGCAGACGGATGCCCGCCATACGCGCGATTTCCGAACTCATGCCGGCCACCGCTTGCATGGCTTTGCCGCAGGCGATGTCGCCGCGCGTGGTCTGCACACCGACCACGCGATTGTTTTCGATATGCAAGCCGGTGACTTCGGTGTGGGTGTGGATCTCGACACCCAGCTCGGCGGCGCGCTGCGCATAACCCCAGGCCACCGCATCGTGGCGTGCAATGGCACCCGGTGGATGGTAGAGCGCGCCCAGCACCGGATAGCGCACGTCGTCGCGCAGATTCAATGCCGGGCACAAACGCGCAATGTCGTCGGCATAGACCAGGCTTGAGTTGACCCCCAAATGCTGGTTGACCTCGGCCCGCCAGCGCGCGGTACGCAGCGCGGCATCGGTGTGGGCGAGGGTCAGATGGCCGCGCGCGCTGTACATGATGTTGAAGTCGAGTTCGTGGCTTAAATCGCGAAACAATCGCACCGATTCATCGTAAAAGCGCACGCCCTCGGGGGTCAGGTAGTTGGAGCGCACGATGGTGGTGTTGCGCGCGGTGTTGCCCGAGGCCAGATAGCTCTTCTCCAGCACCGCGACATTGGTAATGCCCCAGGTGCGTGCCA
>JANLSI010000165.1:0-8105 GCA_031362345.1 Pseudomonadota bacterium | reverse complement strand
GAGATTGTCCTGCACCAGCAGTTCGCGCTCAAGGCGTCGGCCATGGTTGGTGATCTCCAGCCAGTAATGACTGCCGAGGCTGGCGGTGACCATCTGTGGCAGCACACGCCGCACTTCGATCTGCGGTCGCCAGCGCCAACTGAGCAGAAAGCTGGTGGCGAGCAGGGCAAAGGCCAGTGCGGCGAGCTGATAAGCGAGGGTTTGGCTGATGTCGATGCCGAGGGTGGCGCCGCTCACCAGCACGCCGAGCAGCAGCCGTCCGCCGCGCGAGAAACGCTGATCCAGCCAGCGGCTAGCGCGGGCGGCGAGTGGAAACAGGCGGAATAGAAAACGCGGCGGCATGGGATGCCGGCCTGCTCAGCGCGGCACTTGCGTCGCTTCCAGCAACTCGGCGACACAGGTCGCCGCACTCGTGCCAGCGAAGCGCGCTTCGGCACGTACTGCCAGGCGATGGCAGAGCACCAGCGGCGCGAGTTCCTGGATCAGATCGGGGGTGACGAAGTCCAGGCCGTCGAACAGCGCGAGCGCCTGAGCACATTTCATAAGCGCTATCGAAGCGCGGGGACTGGCGCCCAGCTCCAAGGCCGGCAGTTGCCGGGTGGCAGCCACCAGATTGACTAGATAACGACTCAATTCCGCGCTGATCGGCACTGCGCTGGCGGCAGCCTGAAAGGCCAGCACCTCGGCGATCGAGACCACCGGCGCGCCCATAGCAACGAGCTGCGCAGTGCTGTCGCGCGCAATAATCGCCATTTCGTCGTCGATCGATACATAGCCCAGGGCGAGGCGCAGCGCGAAGCGATCCATTTGCGCTTCGGGCAAGGGATAGGTGCCATGAAACTCGATTGGGTTCTGGGTGGCGATCACGAAGTAGGGACGCGCGAGCGTGAAATACTGACCCTCAAGACTGACCTGGCCTTCGCCCATGGCTTCGAGCAGCGCCGACTGGGTGCGCGGTGAAGCACGGTTGATTTCGTCAGCGAGCAAGATGTTGGTGAAGATCGGGCCTTGTGGATGACGAACTCCTGGCTGCGCTGATTGTAGATCGAGGCGCCTAGCAGATCGGTTGGCAAGAGATCCGGGGTGAACTGAACACGCTGGAATTCGGCGCCGACGGCGCGCGCGAGGGCCTTGGCGAGGGTGGTCTTGCCGGTACCGGGGTAATCTTCGAGCAACACGTGTCCGCCGCTCAGAAAGGCGCTCAGTAAATGACGCACGATGCGCCGCTGACCGGTGACGATGCCGTTCAAGGCCGCAGCTAGGCGGCGATGGACATCATTGGCGTGCGCCACGTCGGCGCTTGTGACAGGGGCATTCATGGGCTGGCGGAGTCCTATGCAGTGCTTATTCGTAAGCGCGTTTGAGGCGCTCGCGCTCACGGCGCTGGTGTTTGCCGAGCTTGCCTGCGCGCGGCTCTTCGCGCACCGCGCTCAAGAGCTGGCGTTCGCGCAACACCTCGCGCGCCGCGCGGCTCGCATCGGTTTCGCGATACAAACCTTGGGCGATGGCTGCGCCGACACGCTGCCCTGATATGCCCAGCACCTCGATATCGTGCACGTAGGGCGCGCGCTGCACGCGTACGCGGTCGCCCGCCTTGACTAGCTTGGCGGCCTTGGCGCGCACACCGTTGATTTCGACCCGCCCGTTGTCGATCGCCTCGACTGCCAAGCCACGGGTCTTGAAGAAGCGCACATTGCACAACCAGCGGTCGATGCGCTGCACGGCATCGCTACCGCCAGGGTGGGCGGGTTCATCGTTGTGTGGATCAGGATGGCCGTGCATGATGGGGCGATGCCTTGAGGCGCCAAAACCGTTGTTCTCAACACTACCGCAGGTCGACAGTCGTGACCACCGAACGCCAATTCATTGCGCTTGACATCGCCGTCCTCACCATTTCAGACACGCGCACCGAAGACAGCGACAAGTCCGGCAAGCTGTTGGCCGAGCGGGTGCTCGCGGCCGGCCATCACGTTTTTGAGAAATGCATCTGTCGCGATGACATCTATGCCATTCGCGCGCTCGTCTCGCGGTGGATTGCCGACAGTCAGGTTAATGTGGTGCTGACCACGGGTGGCACCGGCGTAACCGGTCGCGACGGCACGCCCGAAGCGGTCACGCCGCTGTTCGATAAGACCCTCGACGGCTTCGGCGAAATGTTTCGCGTACTGTCCTACCAGGACATCAAGACCTCCACTGTGCAGTCGCGCGCTATCGCGGGTGTCGCCAATGCAACCTATATCTTTTGTCTACCGGGTTCTGGCGGCGCCTGCATCTTGGGCTGGGATGCGCTGATCGTGCATCAGCTCGATTTGCGCACTCGCCCCTGCAATCTCGTCGAGTTGATGCCGCGGCTGTTGGAGCGTTGAAGGCGCCGGTACGACTCGCAACTTGGTTGCGCCCAGCACCCGCCTCGCGATTGCTCAAAGGAGCGATGGTGTTGGCCGCTACTGGAATCGTTCTGTTTTGCGGCGGTCTGACCGCCAGTGTGGTCAGCGGCGTACCGATTTTGGGTGCTGCGGCGCCTTACGGCGGCTCGGCGATTATGGCCTCTTGGCTGGCATGCGCCTGCTACGGCGTGGCCAGTCGCCATCGAAATCCATCAAAATTTAAGTGACGAAGCTAATGCACAGCAGCAATCGAACCCCCATCGCGGGCACCATGCTCGCCTTATTCCTTGGCGGTGCAGCGCAGGCGATCCAGGCGGCGACCCCGGTGTACCTGATCACGCCCGACTCTCCCGATCTAATCGGCGAGTTGGGACAGACCACCACGGTCTACGAAGACACCATCTCGGACCTCGCGCGCGATTTCGACCAGGGTTATCGCGAAATGCGGCTGGCCAATCCCAAGGTCGATTCCTGGCTGCCGGGCACCGGCACCGAAGTGCTGGTGCCGTCGCTGTACGTGATTCCGAAAGCGCCTCGCGATGGCATCGTGATCAATACCGCAGAAATGCGCATGTATTATTTTAACGGCAAGGATGCGAGTGGCGCTAAGCGCCTGATGACCTTCCCGATCAGTATTGGTCGCGAGCAATGGGTGACGCCCAAAGGCCGCACTACCGTCGTCGCCAAGGTCAAAAATCCCGCCTGGCATCCGCCGAAGTCGATACGCAAAGAGCACGCCGAGGAGGGCGACATGCTGCCCACGGTGGTACCTGCGGGACCGGATAATCCGCTCGGCACCCATGCCCTCATGCTCGGCATTTCAGGGTATCTGATCCATGGTACCGACAAGCCTTTTGGTATCGGCATGCGCGTGACCCATGGCTGCATTCGCATGTATCCGGAAGATATCGTGACGATGTTCAACGCCACGCCCGTTGGCACGCCGGTGTATATCGTTAACCAGCCCCTCAAGGTTGGAATTGCGAGCGGTAACATCTACCTCGAAGTGCATCCCCGTCTCGAAGAAGAGCAGGGCGCGGCGGATGAGCAGCGGTACTCCACGGCAGTGAAGTTGATTCTTGAGCGCGTCAAAGGCTATGACGCGGCCTTGGTCTGGTCCGATATCAAGCATGCCCTGCAGAGCCCGAGCGGTGTGCCCCATGTGGTCGGCACGGTTCAGCCTAAATCCAGTAGCGAAGCTGCGACGGGCACTGCCGGGCAACACGTCGCGCGAAACTGAGCCGCGCTCGTTCGTTCACGAGTCGCGCCGGCATTCAGAAATGAAGAACCCCGCCGAAGCGGGGTTCCAGAACTCAAAGTAACGGGATCCGTTACTTCTTCATGATCTTCTCGAACACGCGGTCGAGACGATCCTTGTTCTCGTTGCAGCAAGCCTGTGCGGCATCAGCACCAGCCTTAGCAGCGTCGGCAGTCGCCTGGGCAGCAGCAGCAGCAGCCTTGGCATCGGTAGCGGCCTTCAGCGCCGCAGCGGCGTTGGAGGCGGCGGTCTTGGCGTCAGACGAGGCGCTGGTCGCCTTGGCGTCGACAGCCGACAACTGCTCCGGGGTCACCGTCGAACAGGCACTCGTCAGGCCAAGCACGGCACAAACGGCCGCAAGCTTCAATACATTGGTCATCGTGGTCATCCTCCTAACTCAGGGGGGCTGGTTTAAGAAACATTTTTCTCGAAGTGAGATTAACTTAAGCTCTCGATTGCGTGAATGATGAACGAAAAGTCCAATTGACGCAATGCAATTTAACGATCTTTTCTGAATCGGTCCTGAAGCAGCTTGGGGGGGTAGCGGCGCGATCGGCACGGGTTTGTCGTCGCGTGGCGCGCGAACTTAAGGTGAAGACGGCGGCGTCGGACCAGCCCCCCAGCCGCGACTTGTACGCGGCGCCACACGGGACCGCTGATCGTGGCGCGCGCGCAGCATCTGTCCCATCGCGCGTTCGAAGCTGTCCATCTTGTGCTCGTCGCAATAGTTCCGCAACCAGCCCAGGGTCGTTTCCAGCGCTGCACCGCCGGTGCCATCGTAGGTATCGGGTGTGAGGGTGTTGAAGGCCGTCAGATAGCCCGTCAAATAGTCGCGGAAACTAGTCGTTTTCGTCGCATCCGAGGCGGATTGCGCGAATTGATTACATGACCGTCCACCGGCGCCCCAAATCGCGTAATTGCCTTGGCTGTCTGCGGCGGACGCAAGGCAGGTGCACAGGCAAGCGAGGGTGCCCGCGAGGTTACGGATGCGCGCGTTCATATCGGCCCTGAAATGCGGGGCTGACGATTGAACTGGGATTTCAGAAAGTCCATTTGGTCGGCGAGGATGCGGCGATTGGAGAGCGCGAGGAATTCGGCCCAGTTGGGCACATAAGGTATAGCCAGTAGCGGCATGATCGCCTGTTCAGGTGTGCGACCGCCCTTGCGGGTATTGCAACTGCGGCAGGCGCTGACCACGTTCGACCAGCGATCGACGCCGCCTCGCGAGAGCGGAATGACGTGATCGCGGGTCAAATGGTGATCGGCGAACTGGTCGCCACAGTACAAACACAGGTAGCCGTCGCGACGGAACAACTCGTGGTTGCTCAGCGGCGGAACGTGACGTCGCGAATGCTGGCCGCGCTTCGAATGCTTGATCGCGATGATTGAGTGAACGGTGACCGACGAACGTTCGGCGCGGCCGCGCGCATAGCCGCCATGGAAGGTGAAGGCATTGTCGCCGGCGGTCCAGGCCACCAGCTTGCGACTGTACAGACACACGGCGTCCTGCCAGGGAATCCAGCGGATCGGTGCTCCGGCGATATCGAGTCTCAAGATGGGCGGCGTGGACATAACACCTACGAGCGCGTCCGTGATGGCTGTCATTAGACGACGTGAACGGCTAGATTCTCAGCGCAAAGAAAACTCGAATCAAGTACGCCAGTAGCGGCTTCGGTCACCGTCCCGAAATGACTGCGGAGATTGCAATCATGTCTGACCTGCACCGCCTGCGCGAGTTGATGCGGCGTCTGCGTGCGCCGCAAGGCGGCTGTCCCTGGGACCGCGAGCAAACATTCGCAACCCTGGTCCCACATACCATCGAAGAGGTCTACGAGGTTGCCGATGTGATTGCGAGCGGCGATCTGGGTGAATTGCCAGCGGAACTCGGCGATCTTCTCTTTCAGATCTTGTTCTACAGCCAGTTGGGCGAAGAACAGGGTCGCTTCGCCCTCGATGACGTGATGATTGCCTTGGAGCACAAACTCATCAGTCGCCACCCGCACGTATTCGCTGACGCGCAGGTGAGTGATGTGACGGCGGTCGCGGTGCAGTGGGAAGCACGTAAGGCGCGCGAACGCGGCGAGCGACAGCGGGGAGCGACGCTTAGCGAACTCGACGACGTGCCACAGTCACTGCCGGCGCTGAGTCGCGCTGGCAAGCTGCAAAAACGCGCGGCGCGGGTCGGCTTCGACTGGCCCGACGTGTCTGGGCCGTGGCAGAAGGTGCACGAGGAAAGCGCTGAACTCGTGGCCGCAGTCGCGCAGGGCGAGAAGGCAGACATCGAGGCGGAACTCGGTGATTTACTGTTCGCTGTAGTCAATCTGGCGCGCCATCTCGATACCGACCCGGAGGCGGCTCTGCGTGCGGCGAATCGCAAGTTTGAACGGCGCTTTCGCCAAATCGAGGCCGCCGCGGCGACACGCGGCCAGCGTTTAGAGCAATGCGATCTCAAGATGCTGGACGCGTTGTGGGATGCGGCGAAAAGCGCGGGTCTGTAGCAGTTTGTTGGACTTAATCCGACAAACTGCTAGCAGCAGGCAGCAGAAAAAACTTTTGAGCGTCGCCCCTGCGCAGAGGCTTAACGATCGCGCTTGACGATGAAGTCCGCAATCATCGACAAGGTCTCGCCCCGTGCACCCAGCGGCGCAAGGCTGCCGATGGCCTCCTCGCACAGGCGGCGCGCGGTGGCTTTGGCCTCAGCCATGCCGAGCAGATTGGGATAGGTGGGTTTGTCACGATCGGCATCAGAGCCTTGCGGCTTGCCGATGACCTCGGTCGCGCCTTCGACGTCGAGGATGTCGTCCTGCACTTGGAAAGCGAGCCCGATGCAGGTCGCATAGCGTTCCAGGCGCTGATCGAGTTCGCCGTCGTCACTCCCGCTGGCGAGCAGGCCGAGCTTGACGCTGGCGCAGATCAGCGCGCCGGTCTTGTGCTTGTGCATGTTCTCAAGTTCGGCGAGCGTCAGCTTCTTGCCCACCGCCGCGAGATCCAGCGCCTGTCCGCCCGCCATGCCACGCGAACCGCTGGCGTGGGCGAGAACTTCGACCATCGCCAGCCGACGGGCACTGGGCAACACACCGGCACCGGTGCTCAACAGGGATTCAAAGGCCAGTGCTTGCAGGGCATCGCCGGCGAGGATGGCGGTTGCCTCGTCAAACTGTCGATGGCAGGTGGGGCGGCCACGGCGCAGGTCGTCGTCGTCCATGGCCGGCAGGTCGTCGTGGATGAGGGAGTAGGCGTGGATCAGTTCAACGGCCACGGCGGCTGCGTCAAGCAGGTCGAGCGAGACGCCCAGCGCCTGTCCGGTGGCATAGGTCAGTACGGGCCGAATGCGCTTGCCCGGCGCGAGTACGGCGTAGCGCATCGCCTGGTGCAAGCGCGTGGGAGCCTGATCGGCGGGCGGCAGAAAGCGCTCCAGCGCCGCGTCGGCCCGCGCCTTGAGTGGCGCGAGATGTTGTTCAAGGCTAGTCACAGACGGTCAATTTTCGTCGGGGAGCGCGAAGTCCTGCAGAGACTCCTGGTGGTTGTCGGCGGCCAGTTTCAGCACCTTTTGTTCGGCGGCGCGCAGTGCCCGCTGACAGGTGCGGGCGAGTTGCATGCCGCGTTCGAACTGCTTGATCGAATTCTCCAGCGAGAATTCGCCCTGTTCCATTTTTTCGACCAGTGATTCCAATTCCCCCATGGCCGCTTCGAAATCGATGGCCGTTTCTACCGGCTCGTTCTTTGCCACGCGCTCGCCCCGCTAGATCGCTCGCCCGTTGCCGCGGGCGCTTGGTTACAAGAGGCGGCGACTCTACTGACGCGGGCTTGACGGGTCAACGCCGTAACGGCTTGACGCTTCCGCGCGGGCGCATTTAGACTAAGTCCAAGTTTAGACTTAGTCTAAATTTTGCCCGGATAACAAGCTCACGAAAGATTCTTCTACGAGGAGGAACCCCGTCATGTCCCTTAAAGACTCCAAGACCGAAGGCAACCTGAAGGCCGCGTTTGCCGGCGAATCCCAAACCAATCGTCGCTACCTGTATTTCGCGCAGAAGACGGATGTCGAAGGCTACAACGACGTTTCTGCCGTTTTCCGTTCCACTGCGGAAGGCGAGACTGGCCACGCGCACGGCCACCTCGAATACCTTGAGGAAGTAGGCGACCCGGCCACCGGTAAACCGATCGGCAGCACCTCTCTGAATCTCCAGGCCGCCATCGCTGGTGAGACCCACGAGTATTCGGATATGTACCCCGGCATGGCCAAGACCGCCCGCGATGAAGGCTTCGACGAAATTGCGGATTGGTTCGAGACCCTGGCCAAAGCCGAACGCTCGCACGCCAACCGCTTCCAGAAGGCGCTCGACTCACTGGGTTGAGGGTCAGCGGGTAGCCGCCGAGACAGAAGCCGGGCTGGTGCCCGGCTTCTTGGTCTAAATCAGGCAAAAGCAGGTCATAGGCATGAACGATCACACTGGTGA
>JANLSI010000157.1:0-7848 GCA_031362345.1 Pseudomonadota bacterium | reverse complement strand
CCCTGACGGAGTCTTCGCCGCACCCTATGGCGAGTTCGTTGGTCGCGAGGCGATCCAGGCGTTTATGCAACATCACATAGATAGCGGCGCTGAAGCTGGCGTGCGTCATTATCTGACGAACTTCATCATCGACATGGAGGGCGAGGAATACCGCGTCCGCTTCTATATCTTGAAAATGCGCGTCGGTAGCGTGTGCGAAATCATCCGCACTGCGGCGGGTGAAAGTATGATTCTAATTGAGGGCGACCAAATGCTCATTCGGCGCTTCACGCTGACAATCGACCCTGGTCAGCCCCCGAAACGGTGATGCATAGTTATTTCGTCAGCTATGAGGGCGATGCCGCCGGACTCGCGGCTTTTCGCGACTATTATAGGCGCGAGCACGCGGCGATCCTGCTGCGACTCCCTGGATTGCGCAGCCTTGTGCTTCACGAAGCGGCTCACGTCACCGATCCGTTCCCGACCCAGCTGACCCGGGTTGTCTGGATGGCTCAAATGATCTTCGACAATGCTGATGCGCTTTCCAGTGCACTCGCATCGTCGGAACGAGAACTGGCGCGTATCGACTTCGGGCGCTTCCCGCCGTTCGCCGCAGTGGTCAGCCATGGCTCCTTCAACTCGGAACTGATCAGTGAGTGACCAAGCCACAACCGATTCGCGCAACTCTGGGGAAAACGAACGTCGCATCTTACGGCGCGATCCTAACCCCTACTTGTTCCGGCCGATCCGCTTTCGGACAGTCGAAGCCCGTAACCGCATTATGCTTTCGCCCATGTGCCAATATTCGGCTCAGGACGGCCTCGCGAATGACTGGCACCTCGTTCACCTTGGCGCGCGCGCGGCGGGCGGCGCCGGGATAATTTGCACTGAGGCTGTGCATAGCGAACCAGCCGGCCGGATCACCCCCCACTGTCTTGGACTTTGGAACGATGCCCAAGGCGACAGGCTCGCCAGGATCGCCGAATTCGTCTCCGCGCAGGGCGCAGTGCCGGCCATTCAGCTTGGTCACGCGGGGCGCAAGGCTTCGGTCGGCCGACCGTGGGAGGGCGCGCGTCCTCTTTATTCGAAGGACGGAGGGTGGCCGGTGGTCGCCCCATCACCACTACCATACGCAAAAGGCTGGCCCCAGCCAATCGCGCTCACTCGGGACGATATACTCCGTCAGATCGACGCCGTGGCGGCAAGCGCGCGACGCGCGCGCAGGGCCGGTTTCCAGATCCTCGAGTTGCATGGTGCCCACGGTTATCTAATCCACCAATTTCTGTCCCCGCTCAGCAATCGACGCGTCGACGAGTATGGAGGCGGCTTCGACAATCGTGTACGATTTTTGGACGAAACGATCGCTGCGGTTCGCTCCGAGTGGCCGGCCGAACTCCCGTTGTTCCTCCGCCTGTCGGTGACCGATTGGGTTGAAGGCGGATGGAGCAGCGACGACAGCGTCCAGCTCGCAAAGCACCTGCGAATGTGCGGCGAAGTGGACCTTATAGACTGCTCGTCGGGCGGCAACGACCCGCGACAGTCAATTCCAATTCATCCGGGCTATCAGATTCCCTTCGCCTCTCGTTTGCGGCGCGAGGGCGGGATTGCGACCGCTGCTGTCGGGCTGCTGCACTCGGCTGATCTTGCTGAATCGCTACTCGCTAATGGCGACGCCGACCTCGTTGTGCTTGGTCGAGCGTTGCTCGCGGACCCTGTATGGCCGCTCCGCGCCGCCCAGCGTCTCAAGGCGTCGTCCGCCGTCTGGCCGGTGCAGTATGAACGATCAAATATTTTCTAACACAGGAGACCCGTAATGATGCCACCAAAGCCACATTTGGAGTTTTTCAACACGGCCGGGTCTGACCGTTGGGAGCGGCCGCCGGGCTACCCAGTTGGATTCGATCAACTGGTGCTCACGAGCGACCTCGACGAGCGGGCCAAGTCGGGCAGCCGATCGCGCCTGCTGCGTATCGCACCCGGCGCCTACTCGACAATTCCGTTCGTGCATGACCACTGGGAGGAAGTCTTTCTGTTCGAAGGCGACCTAGTGGTCGGTAATGACGCGGAGGGCATGGGCGGGGAACAGTTCCACGCGCCGACATACGCCTGCCGCCCCCCCGGCGTCCATCACGGCCCATTTACGTCGCGCGACGGCTGCGTGATGTTTGAGCTGCACTACTATCCAATGGCGTCCTGAGGTGACGATCGAACATGGAACGGTAACACGCCTTGGTACGACGGGGCCCCGCGTGCTCATGGTTCATGGAAGCTTGGCGGCCGGCATACACGCTTTTGGTGAACAGAAGCCACTTGGCGAACGCTGGAGGGTCGAATTGGTCTGCCGTCGCGGTTACGGCGAACGTGCGCCTATTGACCGGGTCGACATTGCAGTCGACGCCGCCGAGCTAGCAGAGTTGATTGGCGAAGGCGCACATTTGGTCGGAACATCGATGGGTGGGGTGGTCGCCATGCACGCTGCGGCGTTGCGGCCTAACCGTGTCCTTTCCCTAACGCTAATCGAGCCGCCCGCGATCGGGTCGGCACTAGACCGGCCGCCGGTCCGTATGCTGGCGCAACGGATGCGCGATCACTATTGGGCTTGCCGCGACAGTGATCCTATCGATTATGCGCGAGGGTTCTTAAAAGCACTCGAAGCGGACGTCCCACTGCCGCAACCGACCCCAGACCACATGGCCAAGGCATTCGCCAATCTGCGCACGGAACTCCCATGGCGGATCGACGTGCCAATCGCGGCGCTCGCGGACGCACCCTTTCCCAAGTTGATCGTCAGCGGCGGTTGGAGCACTGCCTTCGATGCCATCGCGCAACGCCTCGCGAAGGCGCTTGAGTGCGAGCTTTTAATAATAAAGGGCGCAGGTCACGCAGTGCAGCGGATAGGCGAAGAGTTCAACAGTCGCTTGGAGCAGCATTTAGCTGCCGGGGAAGCGGACGCGCGACGACTTGCCGAAAATGATCCTTTCGAATCGCGGACCGCCGATTGATGAAAGTGCTGTCGTTTGGCGCCGCTTTCTGCCGGGTCACATATTCGAGCCGGTCATCCCGAGCTGAACGAACGGCAGCTTTCGGGCTTCAACGGCAGAGCGTCGAACGGCAACACTGTTAGCGACTCCTGCCGTTCTCGGGATGCTTCCACGGTGGGCAGATTTTCTCTGGCGACGCTCCAAACTTGCAAATCCGGTAACGGGCAGCTGCCGTAGTGGGCTATGTCAGAAACAGCCAATGGCCGTTTGGATCGAGGCGTAACGCTGTTGCGAGGTTTCCGTAAAGCTTTGCACGGAATAACGCTGGCCTACGACTGATTGGACTTCGGGGATCTGCGAGCTCACGACTTCACCATTTTTTCCAGCTTGGCATGAAAGAAACGTTCGCTCCACAGTTCAAGCGACTTCATCTCGCCCTGTCTCAGGAACCGTCTGACGTCCTCAGCCGCATCTTTCCAATCGATGGCGGCAATCGCCGTTTGGAGAGCACCCGCCAGCCATTCGATATCGACCTTGAGTTCGTTCTGGCCCGCCCATGGTCCGGCTTGAATGAGTGCTGCCTCGAGATGCACGAGATTGGGAGAGACGCCATTCGAGATATACCATGAAAAGTCATACCAATCTCTGCCTTTCAGATAACCGCGGCATAGGAGTGCGTGAATCTTCAACGCAAAGTTGGATCGCAGATCCTGATGCCTCACCTCATAATCGGACGGAAAATCGAGAAAAGTCGTGGCTTCACCGGAACATTTCGGCGGATTTGTGTCGATTTCCAGTTTGATGGTGATCGTCTTGCGTCGCTTCGCGCCGGCAAATGTCAGATCGAGCTGGCTGGCGATGGAATTGTCCTTGAGCACGGCTTGCCGGATGGCGCTGTCCATCTTCTCCTTGGGCTGGGCATTCAGCTTCAGGCCGAATTGCGCAAAAACATCGAGGAGGACCTCGAGGTAAGCGGCCCAATCGAATTTCGAGTCGGGAGACCTGAGCATGAAGTCGAGGTCTTCTGAAAATCTGGGCAGGCCGTGGAGGATGCGCAGGCTGGTGCCGCCCTGGAATAACGCGACATCGAAGAAATCGCCACGCCAGAGCGCATAGAGTGCGATCTCCTGGATGATCTCCTTGATCGCGTTTTCTTCCTCGACCGCGTTCGTGGCACCATATAGCGCGAGCTTTTCCTTGATCATTTCAATCATTTGAAGAACGTCCCTGAGTTGCGCCTTCGCGCGTCATGAGAACGGCTTCGAGCGAAAGCAGAAATTCGTTCGCCGCCTTGTGCTTGTAAACGGACCTGAGCGCAGAAAAGTCCTTCCGCCTGAGCGACAGGAGCAGGGCTTCGTCTACCCGCATGCCGAGGGTGAGCCAGTCCAGTCCCGACCAGTGTTTCTTGCGTAAGGCCACCAGATCCATCAGCGCCCTCAATGGCTCCGCGATAAAGGCGGTGAGCCTGCCGAACTTTTCGCGACGAACGCTTGCCAGGAACTGAAATTCATGGATCGCGAGAGGATGATAGGTGAATTGCCCATAGCTTGGCGTATCTTGCGAGATCGTCTTTCGTCCATGGGTTACGCTTGCTGTTGTATAGACTGCCTCCGGGATCCAGCCATGATAGGCCAAGGCGGTTTCAAAAGAGATATAGCTTCCCGGCAAAAAAGCCTGGGCCACAACGAAAGGATGGATGCTCTCGCTGCCATAGCGCTTGCCAAGCAGATAAGTGCCGCGCTTGAGCCGGACGAGAGAGCCATCCTTCAAGGCCCGGTTTACCAAGCCATAGCGACGGGCATCACCCTCTCCCAGAATCTCGCCAAGCTGGCGCTCATTGAAAATGCGGTCAGCAAGATTTGCTTCCACGACCTGTTCGACAAGCGGCATGATAAAATTCCATATACTTCCAAAATATGAAAGTTTCAAGAATTTTCTATCCACGGTTGAAGTTGACGACCAACCGGGCAGAATTTGGCCCCTCGTTTCAAATCAACCAGCAGCCCAACCGGCGCAGTATTTCGATTATCGGCCATCAATCGGATGCTCATGCCCGATTCATGAATGCGCTCACCCGGCCAAGCGTCTTGGCCCTCGGACATCTGCCTGACCGGAGGTCCTCTACAAACCGCGGATCGCCCAACACCATGCGCCCAAACCGCGACGGCGCGAGTTTGGAGACTTCCAGATAGTGCTCGATCTCATCGAGGAGTTGCATGATATCCCGACTCACAAACTGCTTGTGTTCTTGATATGTTCCTACTAGGATATTTTCATATTGTCTAGGGTAAATCCTAGACGTGATTCGAAAGATGTGAAGATGGATCGCCAACGTCTGGAACTTGAACGCCTGATCCGCGAGCGTGGAGAGGAATATTCCGCGCTTTCGCGACTTCTCGGCCGCAATGCCGCTTATATCCAGCAATTCCTCAAGCGTGGAACACCGCGCGCACTCGACGACGATGACCGGCGCGTTCTCGCCCGCTATTTCGGGGTCGATGAAGAAGTGCTCGGTGGCCCGCCCAGCATCAATACGACCATGTCGGGCCTCGTCGAGATCCCGGTTCTCGATGTGCGGGCATCTGCTGGCCACGGGGCGCTAGCCGAAGTTGAATCCCGGGATTCGCGTTTCGCCTTCGACGAACGCTGGCTCAAGCGCCTGACTTCAAGTCGACCGGGGAGCCTATCGGTCATCCGGGTCGACGGGGATTCGATGGAGCCGACCTTGTCCCACGGCGATGAAGTCATGGTCGACCCCTCGGACAATGCAACGCGCTTGCGCGACGGCATCTATGTCTTGCGGAGCGACGATGCCCTGGTCGTCAAGCGCGTTGCACTTGGTCCGCAGGGCAAACAGATCATGATCGTGAGCGATAATCCGGCCTATCCGCGCTGGAACGACGTCGACAGGCGTACACTCCATATCATCGGGCGCGTGCTCTGGTTCGGACGCAAGGTGCAATGATTGCCGACGGTGCCGGGCACTGCAGAGACGACGAGCGACGCGCCGCCCCTGCCAACTGCGCTCCCTCTGCCATCCAAAGCTAGATCCCGATCTCGAACGGTTTGACGATCGCCTTGCCCAGTTCAGGCGCATCGCGAACAATGGTGTTTTCGGACCGGCCCTTGGCGAGCCCCTTGGCCGCGGCAGCCGCCAGTTCTTTTGTCACTTCAATCGCCGACGTCTTCATGCCCGTATTGCGCTCCACGGCGGATTGAAGGCGCCCAACATTGTCGACGATGAGCGTCAGTCCATCGCGCAGGCGCGTGATCGTGACAAGGAAGGTCTGCTGGTTCGCCAGGTTACGCTCGCGGCTGTCCATTACGGCGATCCCGCGATCCGAGGTCAGGCCCTGCGCCATATGGGCATTGAGCGCATAGGCGAGGTCGAGACGCCGCAGCATTGGGTCACCCCGCGAAAGGACCTGCGCGATCCCTGTCGACGTTCTCAAGGAAACCGTTCGCCCATCGATTGCCTCGACCCGCGCCTGGTCGGCATTGAGCAAGCCGCGCTTGTGATCGGTGTCGGTCCAGCGGATCCGGTCGCCGGGATGGAGATCGATGGGTTTGATCTCGAACAGCTTCAGCGGGTCCTGATCTCCCTGCGGTTTCAATTTCTCTGGGTTGAAGGTGCGCTTCTTGCCCCTCGCATCCTCAAGCGTGATCCGGCCCGAGGCCGGGTTCGAGGCAGCCACACGATATTGCCCTTTCGATAGTCTCTGGCTGCGCTGGCGCCGGTCAAATTCGACGATCATGCCGGGCGCGTAGCTGGCGGCATAGCGCAGCTCCTCGCGTGTCGTGCTGATCCGCGACAGCGTCTCGACCCGCATCGACGGTTTCCCCAATTCGCCATTGGCCTTGAGCCCGGCCTGGACCGCCTCGTTGACCGCCGTGCGCAAAGCGCGGCCCGATGCATAGACTGCGGTCGTCTCGCGTTCGGCGGGTGAGAGCGACAGCCAGGTCACGGCCGCCGTCACCGCGCCGCCACCGGCCACTTCGACGATGTGGTCCTTCAATTCGGCGAGCGCTTCACTGACATTGCCGCCTTGTGCTGCATATTGGGCAGCGCGAAGCCGCTTGTCGCGCGCACGGACATTGAGGTTCATGACCGCGGTTTCAACGCCGGCCTTCTGCATGATCGCAAAGGGCTTGCCGGCATCGACCGCTCCCAGCTGCTTCTTGTCGCCAATGGCAGCGAAGCGGTCGAGTTCGAGGAGATTGGCGAGGCGGACGAGCTTCTCCTTGTCGGCGTTGCCGACCATCGAAGCCTCATCGAGCAGCACGACCGTGCCGCGCAGTACAGCACGCGCCTCTTTCAGCGCCACAGGATCGGGTGCTGTCTCCAGCAATCGCGCATGGCTTTTGAGAAAGCGCGCGACGGTCATGGACGCGATGCCGGTGTCACGCTCGAGCATCTGGACCAGCGTATTCTGGATCGCGAGCCCCAGGACCGAACGCCCTTCCTCGCGCAGGATATCGGCAACGGGCTTGAGCAGGCTGCTCTTGCCCGACCCGGCAATCCCCTGGATCGCAACGATCCGGTTCGCCGAACTGAGAAGCAGCCGCCCTGCCCCCTCCTGCCCGCTGTTGAGCCGCATCCCGTATTTGAGCGCGGAGAGCGCCTGCAGCCGTTCGCCTGCCTGGTCCGGAGCAAGCACAGGCGCAACGGCTCCGCGGCCAGCATCGACCTCGGCGACGATCCGGCGTTCGCTCGACAGTGCGCCCGTTGTCGTCACCATGTCCTTGTCCGCGCCCTGCCCGCGGATGAGCAGGCCAGACTTGGCGAGGTGCAGGACGTGGGCCTCGATCAGGTCGATCGTCGTTGGCAGGCCAAAATCGAGCGCGGTCTTGTAGATTTCGGTCAGCTTGAAAGCGGCCTCGCGCTCGG
>JANLSI010000145.1:0-19916 GCA_031362345.1 Pseudomonadota bacterium | reverse complement strand
TGCCTTCCAGCAAGCCGGCTGGAATCGCGACATCGGTTCGGTGGTGTTCACGGGCGCCGGTACCAAGGCGTTCTGTACCGGTGGTGATCAGTCCGATCACAGCGGCGGGCAGTACGGCAACAACGATGCACGCGGTGCGGTTGGCATGCCGGCGGAGGAATTGCACTCGGTGATCCGCGATATCCCCAAGCCTGTCATCGCCAAAGTGCGCGGCTATGCCATCGGTGGCGGTAATGTGCTCTGCACGCTATGTGATATGACCATCGCCTCCGACAACGCCATCTTCGGCCAGGTCGGCCCTAAAATGGGATCGGTCGATCCCGGCTTTGGCACCGCCTATCTGGCGCGGGTGGTGGGCGAGAAGAAAGCCCGTGAGATGTGGTATATGTGCAAGCGCTATAGCGCCAAGGAAGCCTTGGATATGGGCCTCATTAATGCCGTGGTGCCGGACGCGGAGTTGGATGCCGAAGTGTTGCGCTGGTGCGAAGAGCTGAACATGCGCAGCCCAACCGCCATCGCACTGGCCAAGAAGAGTTTCAATGCTGACACCGAATCCATCCGCGGCATGGGCCAGCTCGCGATGCAGGCCTTGCGTCTGTATTACAACACCGATGAGTCCCAGGAAGGTGTGCAGGCACTGAATGAAAAGCGCGATCCGGATTTCATGAAGTTTTTTAAATAGGCAGACAGACGACGGGCCAGGGTCAAGGCCGTGGCCCGATCGGATATGCGGTGGCGTCAAGATCGCACCAGCAGGCGTAAGCTTAAGCCTGTTCGGCGGCAGTAAATATTCCGATCAAGAGGACCGTCGTAAGCGTGCCGGTTGTCGTTGCCGAGCTATTTCCTGCGTGTTTCGGCTGCTATTTTTTCGCGCAGCGCTGACAGTAACAACAACAGCTGGGTCAGTATGGTTTCGAGATCTATCGGCTCACCGTACTGTTGCGCGACAAAAGCCCCGTTGATGGTGGCACGGGCCAGAGGTGCAAAGTCGGCAGCAAGAATTCCGGCAGCGGTCTTGCCAAGGGATTCAAACTGTTGCGTCAACAGCGCTTTCCACCACGCCAGCGAGCTGGTCCGAATTTCGGCAATTTTGTCCCGCACGTCGACTGGCAGATTGCGATCCTCAAGCATCATGATCAACAGCAGCCGCAAAAAATTTGCGTTGGTGCTCAACTGCCGAGCGAGTACCTTGACTAGCGCTACCTGCGACTGTGGCTTCGTCCCTGTAGCGCTGGTGAGCGGCAAGCGACCTGCGCTAAGAAATTCGTCCGCAGCATCTTTGATAGCCGACAGGAACAGATCTTCCTTGTTCTTGAAGAACCAGTAGAGCGAACTCGCGTTGAGTCCCGCTTCCTTGCAGATCATTGAGATGCTGGTACCAGCGTAGCCCTTGATCGCGACCAGTTTCAGTGAGGCTGAAAGAATTTTCTCGCGCGTCAGACTGCGCGACTGACGGGGATCTCGCGCCGTCTTTTTGCTCTTTTCCATGTCGTGCTGCCTACGCGTCGTAGCAGCACTAGGGGCGTGCGTTGCCTTTGCCAAACGGGATGGTTGCTGTCCATACATTGGCCCGCACGCGCTTCGCCATCATCTCCTCGAAGATATTCTTGCCACCGAGCGATTCAATCGCCGTCACGAACAGCTGATTGCCCGTTACGCCACCGATAGTGCAGGCGATGGGTTCGCTATCGGGAACTATCACGGCATGTGTGCGCGTCCCGTCCCGACTGACACGAACGACGCGGTCGGAATCGAGTAAACAGGCCCAACAGCCCTCCTCACCATCCATGGTCATGCCGTCGATGCGGCTCGTGCCGGAGAAATCCGCGAACAGTTTGCCCTCACCAAGCGCGCCGTCTGCGCCGATGTCATAGGTCTTGATAGCGGAAATCATCGTCTCCGCAAGGTATAGGCGACGACCGTCGGGTGAGATCACGACACCATTGGCGAAAGCGAGCTGATCCTTGACAACTCGCACACGGCGGTCGGGCGCGACATAGATGAGCCGGCCCGGTGCCGGCTTTTCGCCATGCAGGACGCGTGCACCGACATCGTCCACGTAGTAACCGCCTTTGCCATCATCGACTATGTCGCCGAGATAGCCAGTGGCGAGTGCTGAAAGATCGCAGTATTCGCTCAAAACCCCGCCGCACAGTCGCAGCAGTTTGCAATCGAACATTGAATTGATCAGCAAATCACCATTCGCGAGCGCTATCAAGCCGTTCGGTTGATTCTCGATCTCGGCCAAGGTGGTGACCGTGCCGCTGACCGGATCCACCTGCACCACCCGCCGACCGAGCATGTCGGACAGCACGATCATGCGCCCGGTCCAACGAATTCCCTCGCCGAACAGCAGACCTGTCGCAAGTTTACGCGCGATGATTTCTTGCATGGGGTGTCCTCATCTTAGGGTGTGCGCGGTGACAATATCGACGATCGCCAGCGGATTTGCCGGTTCGTGCATGGCACGCCACGCGATGTGTTGATCAGGTCGAACGAGCACCAGCGGATAACCCTGATACTTTTCGGTGGCCACAGATTCGGTAATCGGTAGCACTTTGAGTGGCACCCGGCGCGCTTCAAAGGCACTGATCAGTGCGCTCGCTGCTGGTGCCTGCGGGCCCAAGCGCAACAGGCTGTAGCCGGGCCCGAGGTCGTCGAACAGTGCGCGGCCGGATGTGCGCCAGAAATGCGGCGCGCGGACACCTGGGCATGAAGATTCCGCATATCGATTGATGGCGAATGCGGGTAGCGTGGTAGCGTCGTAGCTGATGATCGGCGAATCGGTGTAAACCACCCCGAGCTGCATGCCGATGCTGTCGAATTCGGCAATGTTCTGCCGGGTGATCGACTGCCCGATCTCCGCGCGTCGTGCCTCGCCTGCGCGCCCTTCGCTTTCAAACAACGGGTCCTGTACCGGAATGCGGTAGAGATCTTCGAAAATCTTGGCCGCTGAGCCCGCCACCAGCTGGCCGATGGCACGCCGTTCGGCCTCATAGGTATCGAGGATTGCGGGTGGCGCCCAAGCGCTCAAGGTCGCCCACAGTTTCCATGCAAGATTGACTGCATCCTCAACGCCCGCATTCATGCCGAAGCCGCCCATCGGGATCCAGATGTGGGCGGCGTCGCCGCATAGGAACACCCTGCCACTGCGATACCGATCTGCAACCATCGCGCGTGCTATCCAGCGCTCCTGACCGAGCACCTCGTACTCGACGGTCGCGCCGATCGCATGTGCGATGGCTGGGCGGTGGTCATGGGTATCGAGATTGCCATCCGGCCCCAAGACTGAATGGTGGAGCCAGAGTTCGCGGCCATCGATCGCGATGATGTGACTCTCGCCATCCGCGTTATAAATTCGGTGCATCCAGGCTGGGGCATGGGGCCATAACGCATCGAGCGCCGGTGCCCGCAGGTAGGTCGTGCAGAACTTGGAGATGCAATCGCGACCTTCGAGCGTGGCTTCCATCGCACGCCGAATGCGGCTCTGGGCACCCTCGCAGGACACCAGGTAGCGGCAGCGAATGCGCTGTTCGATGCCACTCGCGATCTCCTGCACGACGCAATCTACGAAATCACTAGACTGTTGGTAGGACAGGAAGCGCCACCCTTCGCGATATTGGCACAGCGGAAATGAGTGCAGGTGGGCGCGCAGCACCGGTTCCATCGCGAGCTGCGAGACGCGATGCTGCGGCTCGGGCGTTGGCCAATAGTCGTCGATTGCGCCGTAGTCGGTGCGCCGGTCGAGCACCGCTTGCGATGAACGCAGACGATAGCGCGTGAGTTCCTGTCCAACCCAGCGCGTCGCATACACCACGTCGGTCGGGCGCTGCAGGGGCAGTCCGACGCGACGGATAGCGTCGGCACAGCCGAGTCGCCGAAAGTGCTCCATGGAACGGGCGTTAGTGGTGTTGCACTTCGGATTGGGTGGCATCGCCAGGCGTTCTTCGAGCACGATGGACGCGATACCGCGGTGTGCAAGGTCGAGCGCTAGGGTGGTGCCGACCGGGCCGCCACCCGCTATCAGGACGGGAATTTCGGTCACTTCGGACATCCTGAATATTCCTGTAACGATAATTACAGTCGAAGCGTAGATAATTTACATGTCGAGCGCAATAGCAGTGAAAGAAGGCCAGAACGTGCGCAAACTTGCGTTCGTCATAGCCGACTAAGGCTATTACGATTGATACAGCAGCGGCTTGCGAGATATCGGGCGCGCGCGCTCGTCTGTTATCGTTGGCGGGGTCACTACGGCCGCTTTCGAGGCGTTGCATCAGCTTGCACAGCACCCGATCAAGCGGCGCCAACACACCTCGCTAGCCGCTAAAAGGCTGATCGTAAATCTGCTGCGCTATTGGGCATCGCCCACGCCGCGCTTTATTCCCCACCGGAGTATGCAATGCTGGGCGCAGTCCATCACTGCGCCGGAGGAGTGCTATGCAAGACGAGATCGGTTTCGATGACCTCAAGCTCAACTATGTGACCATCGTCGACGCCCGCGCCATGGGCGGCCTGCGCCTGGTGCTGGGTGCCTATACCATTCCCGGACCGTGGCGTGAGTCGTGCAAGTGTCTGTTCGACGTCAAAGGTATTCCCTATATCTCGGTGCGCTGCGCCAATGTCGGCGCCGCTGAAACGAGCTTCGGTGCCGACGGCTCCCACAGCGAGTTACTGGCCTGGACCGCGCAGTCTTCTGCGCCGGTCGCCATCTGGGCAGACGAGCGGCCGCGCTCGACATGGATAGATCAATTGAATCTGGCCGAGCGTCTGGCGCCGGAACCGCGCCTTGTGCCAGCGGATTTCGATGCGCGTGTGCACATGTTCGGCCTCATCAACGAAATCGCCGGTGAGCATGGCCTGGGCTGGAACAAGCGCCTGTTCCTCATCGACCAGGCATTGAAAAGCGCCGAACCGGGCAGTGCGGACCATACCTTTTGGAGCGTACTCGCTGAGAAGTATCTCTACACCGCCGCCATGGGCTTGGCCGCGAAGGCGCGCATCATTGAGATTGTGTGCAAGCTCGATGCCGAGCTATTACGCAGCCGTGAACGTGGCAGCCGCTACTTTGTTGGTGCAAGTCTTTCGGCGCTGGATATCTATAGCGCGTGCTTCTACGCGCTGTTAGATCCGCTACCGCCGGCGTTATGCCCGATGGCGAGCAGCTACCGACCCGCTTATCGCAACGCTGACCCGGATATCGAGCAGGCGATGGGCAGTGCGCTCAAGGACCATCGCGATTTCGTTTATCGGGAGCACTTGCGGCTGCCGGTAGTGTTTTAGGCGAGACTCAAAAGCTGAGCCAGCGACGCCGTCGGCATAAGTGCGATCGATGGCGACACGGCCATCGCGGAGGGTCAGAACGGCCCGGAATCGCCAGCTCGCTGATCCGGCTCGCAACGTTAAGGCTAATCGCCGCAACGATAGCCCCGACCATTGTCTCGGCCACGCAGGCGCGGCACCCCACCGCTGCGATTATTTTGATCCAGCCGCGTTTCCAAGTACCGGTGGCTGCGCATTACTGGGAATGAGTTGCGCATTTTTCTGTGGGTTCGCGCTGCTCGACGCCATGGCGGACAGCAATGCGCGACAGTGGCTGTCCTTGCCGAGCCCGGGCTCGATAAAACCCAGGATCGCGGCAGGCGGAAATACCAGAGCGAGCGTCGCTGCCACCGCGCCGCGCACCAGCAAGCCGCTGCGCTTGACGCGCAATTGCGGGTCCTTGAGCGTCCCTTCGATCTCAAGCGGTACGCGCAACGACAGTGGGCTGAAATCCTTCGGCTGAGGTTTGAGTTCAAGAAGCAGGGACTCGTCCTTCAGATTAATACTGCCTGTGCCCGTTACAATCGTATCGTCCGTATCGATGACGAAGGCACGCGGCGTCAGCAGCCCGTCAGTGGCCTTGAAATCGGCAATGACGCAACGGATTGGCACCGGCTTGTCGCCGGCGAACAGGTAGCCCATCGATTCCGCGATATCGAGGCCAACCATTTCAATGAGCAATTGGCTGAGCTGTCCGCCGTCCATGCCGATGCCGAGATTGCCATCGGCTGTAGCCAACATCTGGCGCAGACTTTTGCCGCTGCCTGCGAGTTCGGCGGTGCCGCCCAGATAGCCCTGCGCGAGGTTCTGCGTTCCGACCACAGCGGATGTAGTGTCGAACAACGACGCGATCGGAATGCGCTGCAACTCGGTGCGACTGACAATGCGCACCGGCTCCTGCCGCGCGTTGATAGTCGCCCAAATGGCGACGTTGCCGCGCCCCGTGCCGAAGCGTACCGGGCTGATCTGGAGCACGCGATCGACGAGTTCCGCCTTCATATAGAAGTCATCGATCGGGAGCTTGCTTGCCACGACCTTGAGGCCGCGAAATTCGACGTTGGCATCCATCGCCGCAAGACGGCTGATATCAAGCGGCACATCGGGGAGCATACGCGAGTCGTCCCGCGCGGCCACTGCCGCGGCGACCTGCTCGGCTGAAGCCGTTTCGCCCGGCCCGGTACCTGGGCGCGCGCCTATCAGGCCAGCGAGGTCGTCCAGATCGAGTTTGCGGCTGGTGAAGTTGGCCGTGAGCATGGGCCGCTTGCCGCGCACATCCCAGCTCAAATCACCCGCCAGATCGCTATCACCGAGGCGACCGGCAAACTTGCGAAACCGCCACACTTGCGCCGCATAGTCGAGCTTGCCCGTGATGTCATAGGGTGGCGTAGGCGGCAGGGCGATACCGGTCAGCGGGAACAGATCGGCCGCGTTGCTGCCTTTTATATTGACCCTTACATCGAGGCCCTTCAGCATCACAGGATCGATCACCGTGCCGTCAATGGCGACTGCGGTCAGACCGGCGACGATGGAGGCGGATATTGGGTAGGCTGCGGTCGCGTCCCGCAGTTCGCGCACACTGCCGCCCGTCAGGTCGAATTTCAACGGCTCCCCCTGCAGCACGCCCGCGCCCTTGAAGCGAATGCGTTGAGCGTCGCTGTCGGCCTTGCCCTGCACGGTCGCCGCACGCAAGCTGATATCGGTCTTGGTTGCCGGGTCCCGGTAAGTGATACGGCCGTCCTCGACCGTGAGGCGACCAATGACCGGGAATTCAGCGCGATCCTCCGGCACGAGCGCCAAGGCAACGCCGCCCGCCGGATTGTCGGCGAATCGCCAGTTGGTCGCTCCCGACACGGTTTTCTCCAGCAGCAAGCGTGGTTTGACGAGCGTCAGCTCAGTCAGTTCGAGCTTGCCCTTGAGTAAACTGCTGAGGTCGACAGCAACCTCTATACGATCGAGTTCAAGCATCTGCGGCGCGCTACCGCCATCGACATTGCCAACCATTAAGCCGCTCGCGCTCAGTCGGCTGACGGGCCATCCCCACAGCGGGCGCAGATCGCCTTGAATAATTATCTTGCGATTCGACTGCGCCGAGGCGGCCGCACTGAGCGGATCGCGCGCACGGTTCCAATCGAAGAGATAGACGAAGTAGAGCAGCACCAGCGGCGGCGTCAACACGGCCAGCAGCGCCGCTGCAAGTAGCATTCGCTTGTAGGCCGATCGTGTGGGCATCATGGGCAGGACATGCGCGCCGAGCAGGGCCGCAGATCTCCGCCAAGAGCGTTCGTGGTGCTATGCGCGGTGACGTAGAGTTCGCCGGCTTTGAAGCTCGCATACTGCGCATCGGTCGATGAGGAGTCGGCCGGCACCGACCAGCCGTTTTCAGTGTCCTTCTCAAGCACGCGCAGTACGGGGCCACTCTTGCTCACCGCCGCGCAATGGCTATGGGCCGCTGTTGCCACGATGCCGGAGGTGCCTATACCGCCGCCGATCCAGGTTTTTGAACTTCACTGGTCAGCGCAAGATTTACCACGGGTTTGGCGATACTCATATTCTGCATCCTCGGTTCAATGGGCATTCTTGCCGAGACTTTTGCCCATCGAGGCGCAATTACCCGTCCGATGTCATCGTTCGTGAATTTGTGGCGGGTGACGGTGCGGTGCGTAACACAGGCGCTCGGACTGGGGCGTGAGTCGTACAGGCGCGTTAGACGTCAATGGAACCTGATGCTCTGTGGCAGTGTATCCGGGACTTCGCAGTTGCCCTGGGCAAGCAGCGGGGCCAGCGTAACGGGGCTTGGACTGCGGCCGGGATCGACCCGCCTGAGCTTCGTCGATTGTGGTGACTCGGACAGCGCTGCTGTCGCCTGTTGCAAGACACTCTGAGAGTTTCCATGCGCTTGCCCGCCGTCAAGCCTGTGGCTATTGCGCTGGGCGGGCTAATACCACTGGCCGTTACCGGTGCTAGCGGGCAGCAGATCAACGCGGGGGTATTCGGTACCAGCAGCAATAGCGCGAACCACACCAATTTCAGACTTGGCGATTCCGCCTTCGGCTAGCCGGTGGCCGGTAGCAGGGTCGTCGCTGGGAGTTTTCGCCTGTGGTCTGGCGCCCAGCTCGGCAGTCTTGGCGCGTTCGTCCGCCGACGCCGCTGAGGTTCATGCGGTTAGTTCGGTGTCGCAAGGACGCGACGCACGACGCCGATATTGGCACGTGAGGACGCCCGTGCTGGGGTTACGTGCGCCGGCGAATACGCTCCTCACCGGCCCGCGCAGGCACTCTTACCAATTGGTCGAAGGCCACTACCTAACCTTGGTGGAGCACCTGGCGGCGCATGAGCGGACGTTGCCTAGGCATGTGCGGCGCGAGTTCGAGAATTTTCTGAGCTGCGAACGTTTGGAACATGGATACTGACGCTTGATATTGTGCCAGCTTGAGGACTATAGAACGATGCCACGCTACGTGGATGCCGACGCAGACGATTGAACGCGCAAACCACCACAACCTGCTGCATCGCTGGCGGCGGACCGGCCGGCATGATGCTGGGCCTGCTGCTGGCGCGGGCCGGCGTACGGACGCTGGTGCTGGAGAAACACGCCGATTTTCTGCGCGATTTCCGCGGCGATACCATCCATCCGTCGACCCTCGAACTCTTTGCCGAACTCGGCTTGCTTGAGGCGCTGCTCGCGCTGCCGCACCAGAAGACTTATCACCTCAATGCTCAGTTTGGTGAGACCCGCCTGCGGGTCGCTGATTTCAGTCGCCTGCGGGTACGTTCGCCATTTGTGGCCTTCATGCCGCAATGGGACTTTCTCGACTTCATTGCCCGCGAGGGCGCGCGCTATTCGACATTCGAACTGCGCATGGGAGCGACGGTCGAGGGCTTGTGCACGCAGCGCAATCGCGTCGTTGGCGTTCAGGTGCACACGGCCGATGGCGAATACACCATACATGCCGATCTCGTCATCGGTGCGGATGGTCGCGACTCGCGTGTGCGGGCCGCAGCGGGGCTTGCGGTCGAG
Source organism: Pseudomonadota bacterium (assembly GCA_031362345.1). Taxonomy (GTDB): domain Bacteria; phylum Pseudomonadota; class Gammaproteobacteria; genus JADJYF01. The sequence continues at coordinate 10,579 of JANLSI010000145.1, read as the reverse complement.
ACGCTCGGCGCACCGATGGACGTACTGTGGTTCCGACTCCCGCGCACAGCAGGCGATCCGGACGAACCGGTGGCGCGCTTCGCGCCCGGCTGCATCTACATCATGATCAATCGTGCCAGTCACTGGCAGTGCGGCTATGTCATCGCCAAAGGTGCGCTGGCCGCCATGCAGGTGGCAGGCTTGTCGGCATTTCGCGCGCGTGTCGCGGCGCTGGCACCATTCGTCGCCGATCGCGTTAAGGCCATAGCGGACTGGGACGAGGTCAAATTGCTCTCGGTCGCGGTCGATCGATTGCCGTTGTGGCACAGGCCGGGTGTGCTGTGCATCGGCGACGCCGCACACGCGATGTCGCCCATCGGCGGTGTCGGTATCAATCTCGCGATCCAGGATGCGGTCGCTGCCGCCAACTGCCTGACTCAGCCACTGCGCAGCGGTAGGCTGCGCAGTGGCGATCTGGCCGCCGTCCAGGCGCGGCGCGAATGGCCGACCCGCGTGACCCAGCGCCTGCAGCTGGTGATGCAGGGGCGTGTGATCAGCAGCGTGCTGAGTGAAACCGACGATTTCGCGCCGCCGCTCGCACTGCGTGTACTCGGCGCGGTGCCCTGGCTGCAGGGTTTGACGGCGCGCATCATCGGCATCGGCCTGCGCCCCGAGCACATACGAACATCAGCCGCGTGACTGAGGTTGCGACGATGAGCAGGACAGGGAGAGTCGTGACGGTGTCGATGGATGTGAATTCCCGCCTGCTTTGCCATGCAGCGTCTCCCGGCGCTGGCCAGTCGGCAGCAGGTGCAACTGCGTTGGCGTGCTTGGTTTTCGAGGAGCAAGAAACCGTGGCGACTACCGCCCAGCACACTGTCGCCAGCGCGCTGAAGCGTCCGCGCAACGGCAACGCACGGCGGGGCCGGTCGGTCTGGCGTGCCGCCTGTCGCGCGGCATTGTTTGCTGCGCGCCGGGTCTGGGTCGGTGCAGCGCTCCTGGTAGCGGCCTGTCATGCAAGCGAACCGGTCGAGAACAAGGAGGACAACATCATGGTTGAGTTCAACAACCGCCCGCGCGCTGCGGACGTGCAACAACTCGCTGACGACTACGGACTGCGGGTGATCAAATTATTGCCGAGCTCTCCTATCGCGATCTTCAAGCTTGACGCGGGCGGCGATCCCGCCAGCGTCATACGGCGTCTGGCGCGGGATCCTGTAGTCAGGAATGCCGAACTAGACCAGCGCGTCTCGCGCCAGGGGCAACCATGAGCGGCGCACCATGCGGTGCGGCTATGGACATTGTTGTCCGCTCTTTGCTGAGCGTGCTGGTGCTGGCCGCGCCGATGTCCTGCGCTATTGCGGGCTCGGTGATGATCAATGGCCGCGCGGCAGGCCCGTACGCGGGATGACAAGCTTACGGACTTTGCCACCGTGAAAACCTTCCGTAAGCTACCCGGCCTCGCCGTGCTGGCATTGCCCACCACATTGAGCGCTCGCAGCCGGCTGGCTGCCGAGCCGACGGCTAGCGCTGCGGCGATCGATTTGAAGGCGCGCATGGCAGCGTTGATGGCGACCGGCAAATTTGAATTCGTTGAGCCCGACTACATCGCGCACGCCACGCTCTTTCCGAGCGACGCAGGTGCCAACGATGGCCGGCTGTGGGGCCTGCGCAATGCCGGCCAGAGCGACGGCGTGCCCGGTGCCGACATCGGCGCACCGGCAGCGTGGGACATCACCACCGGTTCAAGCAGCGTCATAGTCGCGGTGATCGACAGCGGCATCCGCTATTCCCATCAGGATCTGGCGGCGAACATGTGGCGCAATCCGGGCGAGATTGCCGCGAACGGTATTGACGACGATCACAACGGCTACGTAGATGACATTTTCGGCATCAATTCGATCACCGGCAGTGGCGATCCGTTTGACGACAACAGTCACGGCACCCATGTCGTCGGCACCATCGGTGCCGTTGCCAATGGCGGCGGACCGCACGTTGGCGTGGCCTGGAATGTGAGTTTGATGGCGTTGAAGTTTCTCGGCGCTAACGGCAGCGGCGAGCTGTCGGACGCCATCGAGTGCGTTGATTATGCGATCTCTAAAGGCGCCATGATCATGAACAACAGCTGGGGCGGCGGCGGCTTCAGTAGTGCGATGTCAAACGCCATTGAGCGCGCGCGCCTGGCCAATATCCTGTTCGTCGCCGCAGCCGGCAACAATGGTAGTGACAATGACGCGATACCTGCCTATCCCGCCAGCTATCCACAAACCAACATCGTCGCAGTCGCCGCGCTCGACCGCCGCGATCGGCGTGCTTCGTTTTCGAACTACGGCCAGGCTACGGTCGACATTGGCGCACCAGGTGTGGAAATTTTTTCCTCCACCGCAACTTCGAACACCAGCTATGACGTATTCCAGGGCACCAGCATGGCGGCACCCCATGTAAGCGGTGTCGCGGCCTTGCTGCGTTCACGTTTTCCTGGCATCAGCGTGGTCACGCTCAAACAACGCCTGCTTAGCACCGCAGTCGCGGTGCCGTCGCTGGCGGGTGTGACCGTTGCCGGCGGTCGCGTCAGCGCGAGTGCCGCGCTCGGCGCCACCGTCGATGGTGTGCTCGAGGTCACGGCGCGGGTGCCATCGCTGCCATTGCGGGCCGCCGCCAGCACCAACGTATTTGTGTCCGTCACCGATCTGGGGCCGGTAACCGGGGCGACGGTCAGTGCCCATTTCGGCGCGCTGGCGGCGGTCAATCTGCGCGACAACGGCGTGGCCCCCGACAGCACTGTGAACGACGGGGTCTATTCGGCCACGCTCAACGTTGCCGAGGGCAACGCCACAGTCACACTGACTGTCACTGCTTCAGCGCCGGGCAAGCTGAGGGCTACCGATATGTTCGACTTCGACATCAGCAGTCCGCCGTCCAACGACAACTTCGCCGCCCGCATCGTAATCGGCGCTGGCGCAAGCCGCAGCGCCGGTTCGAACATCAATGCTGGCGTCGAAGCGGGCGAGCCGCGCAATCCGAGCGTGGCGGGTGGCCGTAGCGTGTGGTGGAGCTGGACAGCTGCGGCGACGGGTGCGGCCACCATCACGACAGCGGGAAGCAGCTTCGACACTACGCTGGCGGTCTACAGCGGAGGTTCGTTCGCTACGCTCAGCCTGCTCGCATCGAACGATGACAGCGGCGGTTTCCAGAGCGCCGTAAGCTTTGACGCCAGCGCTGGGGTGGCCTATGCCATTCAGGTTGACGGCTACAGCGACGCTAGCGGCGCCGTGGTCGTCAACCATCCCCCGGTCGGCAGCGTCACGGGCGTACCCCGGGTTACCGACGAACCGGATGATGTCTCGGTGCTGGTCGGCACACCGTTTGACCTCTCGCTGATTGCGCAGGGCGACGGCCTGAGCTACCAGTGGCTGTTCAACGACGCGCCGCTCGCTGGCGCGACCACGGCGAGCCTGCACGTGGTGGCTGCCGCGTTCGCTGATAGCGGCAGCTATCGCGCGCGTGTCACGAATAGCCACGGCGTGGCGCTCAGTCGCGCGGCCAGCGTCACTGTCGAACGCGTCAGCGTGCAGCCTGGCAACAACGATTTCGCGGACGCCACGCCGATCTCAGGCAGCGGTCGCCAAAGCGGTTCGAATCAGCTGACCAATGGCGAACTTGGCGAGCCCGATCATGCTGCCGTGTCGCAGCCACTGGCGTCGGTCTGGTACCGCTATACGGCGTCGGCCAATGGCACGCTGGCGGTCAATACCGCTGGCAGCAACTTCGATACCGTGCTGGCCGCCTATAGCGGTGTGACGGTTGATACTTTGAGCCAGCGCGCTCCCAACGACGACAGTGGCGGCGCGTCCCAGAGTGCGATTTCCTTCGGCGTGACCAGCGGCGAAGTCTATTACTTGGCGGTTGACGGTTTTAATAGCGCGGAGGGCAATATCACTATTGATTACAGTTTCGTGCCCGATTTGAGCAGCATACCGAACGACCTGTTCGCCGCTGCCACGACATTTACTGGCACCACGATGCAGGGCTCAAACATTGGTGGGCACGGCGAACCTGGCGAGCCCAATCACAACAGCCGGTCGACGCCGTTGGCCTCGGCCTGGTGGCAGTGGACGGCGACCACGAGTGGCTTCGTCGAATTCGACACCCTCGGTAGCGACTTCGATACCACCCTTGCGGTTTACACCGGCAGGCACGTCGACGAGCTCACGTTGCATAGCGCAAATGACGATTTTGATGGTCGCACCAGCCGCCTCGGTATCGCGGTCGTGGCGGGTCAGACCTATCGTGTCGCGGTCGACGGATTCGCTGCCGCCGAAGGTCATATACAGCTGAACATTCGTGCAAGCGCCGCGCGTGCCGATGTCGCGGCACGCTATAGCGCGCTGCGCGGAGCGAATATCTACTACCCGGATAGCCAGGAGGTACGCAGTGCCGTACGCCGCCCAACGACGCGCGGCATCACCTATTTCGTCACGAACACCGGCACCCAGGCGGGTCGCTTTCGCGTCGCCCTTTCCGGCTCGCTGTTCAGCAAGGGCATCGTCTCTGCACTGATCGGCACACGCGGCGACGTCATCGCGCAGGCGCGCGCGGGCACACTGCTGACCGAAGTACTGGCGCCCGGCGAGGTCGCCACTTACACCCTCAAGATCCGCACCCGTGGCGCGCGCACGCCGCCCAATTATCTCTACTCGGCTTATCTGCGCGCGAGCAATCCGAGTGGCGCGCCGAACCCGGATCAAGTGCGGACTTTGCTCGTCGTGCACTAGCAGCCGGTCGGACGGAGTTAAGTCTCAGCCCTGCATGGTGTTTCAAGTGGATGGCTTGGATAGATTCCGCCGGGCGTGTCTGGTGAATCACTGATAAGTCCAGCCAGGATTTATCAGAGACCAACCGCACTGGGGCCCATGTGCGGCTGCGCGCCCGCGCCGAGCTCGGCGGGGCTGGGATAGCGCCCAAGCATCAACATCAGCAAGGCGCCAATCAGGAAGAAGGCAGCCGCCGCCAGGAAACTCTGATCGTAACTGCCGTTCAAGTCATAGAGATGCGCGAACAACATCGGCGCCGAGCCGCCGCAGATCGCGAGCGCGCTATAGAGCAGTGAGTAGATCTTCGAATAGTGCAGTACACCGAAAAACCGCGCGGTCAGAAATGACATCAGATCGAGTTCGGCGCCCGCCGCGAGACCGATCAGGATGACCGCCAGGACCGTCGTCCAGAGCGGTGGATTGCCATAAAGCATCACACAGCCGACCACCGGCAGGCACAGCGCTATCGCCGCGACACCCGGCGCCCAGAAGCGATCCACCAGGTGTCCAACGCCGATGCGGCCGATGATGATCGCTGCCCCGAAAACGCTTTGCACGGTCGCCGCCTGCGACGCTGACACGCCGCGATCTGTCAGTGACGCAAACAGGTTGGCGCCGATACCGGAAATACCGAGATAGGCCACCAGTACGGAACCCAACAGGATCCAGAAGCGGCGCCCCCGCAGCACCTGCGCAGGCAACAAGCCAAAACGCGGCGCGGGCGCCGATGACGCGTAGGCGGTCGGCGTGCGAGCGTGAAATCCCCAGTACACGAGCGGCCCGGCCAACAGCACCGGCAGCAGCCCCACGGCGACATACGCGCCGCGCCAGCCAAAGCGTTCGATTGCCCACACCGTGTAGTGCGGCAACAGCATGGCGGCGACGCCGGTGCCGGTCAAAGTGAGACCGAGCGCGAGGCCGCGTTGCGCCTCGAAGCTGAGCGCGATGGAGCGTGTCCAGGTCACGGGAATTGTGCCGGCCCCCAGCAGCGCGATCGCGGCATAGGCACAGTAGAGCGTCCACAGCTCTTCGTTCATGCGGCTGGCCGCGATGAAGGCCACGGTGAGACCGACTAAGCCAGGCAAGGCCACCTTGCGCGGGCCGTAACGATCACACAACCATCCGACCACCGGCGCAGTCAACGCGCCGAGCCCGGAACTCAACAGCATCGCACTCTGAAATTCTGCGCGGCTCCAGCCAAAGGTTGCGGTCACCGGCCCCATCAACACCCCGATCGAATAGAACGGCAGGGTGATCGAACAGCAGGCCACGCCTGCACAGGCGCTCAGAATCAACCACCATCCGGCGCGGATTTCACTACGTGGTAGTGTCTGTTGCTGGGTCATCGGGAGTCCTCTTGGCTGTACGTGCAACGTGAACGCCGGTCTATCTCAGCCCCACGCGCAGGACTTCAAAGCCTCTGAAAAACGGCCGCCGCCGCCGGCGCGGTGTCTCGCGGCCCGGGCGCACCACCGGAAAACGTTCAATGAACGCCTGCAGACAGATATGACCTTACAGGCGTGTGAGCGGCGCGCCGAGACACACGTGAACGCCGCTGCCGAAGCTGAGATGGGCCGAATCACCGCGTTCGGTATCGCGTCGGTACGGCTGCGGGACCTTCGCGGGATCATGATTCGCCGCAGCCATCGAGAAGTTCAAGGGCGGCTTATGGATCAATATCAGGTCGAAGGAGGGAAAACTGTCATCGCTTCATCTCCGTTGACGACGGCGGAACTGGCTGTGTATAGGAGACACACCGACACGTTTTTCCGAATTTACAAGCCGGTGTCGAGAAAAATAGCATCATCGATGCGTACGATTGGATTTATGGCGTGTACAGGGATATACCGAAAGAGCGCCTACTAGAATTATTAAGGCAGCAATCATCCGCTTCCGAGTTGGTAGGGCTCAGCCAACAAGAACTGTTGAAGGAATATAACGAGCGCATCGCGTATCAAGTTGTTAATCCCGCACCCACTCCCTTGCGAGAAAGCCCCCCGCAATGGCAACAAGCGATTGACGTGCGAGCCACATCAGGACCGGTCAGCGGGGCGAGCAGGGGCCCTGCGCGAGGCTGCTGGTGTGTAGAGCCTTAGCTCGCAGACTGGCTCGGACGGGATGACTCGGAACGCGCGCCTTTCCTCGGGAGCGCGCCAGGCATCCAGGGCCGCCCAGATTCGCCGTGCCTTCGGATTGTCGGTCATTACAACCACCACCGTAGCCGGCGCGCGCAGGCCATCGACGGCCTTCTTCACGGCGGCGATGGCCCGATCGACGGAAAGATAGTAGAGCATCTCGTTGAAGACAGCGGCCTCGAAGTTGGCGAACTCGGAGAAATCTTCGACGCGCCCGACCCGGAACTCCTCATCGCGTCGGAAACCCAACCGGCTCGGACAACAAGCGACGGCCTCGCACGAGAGGTCGATGCCCAGGTAGCCCCGATGCCAACCGCGCAGGACAGGCAGTAACGCCCCGTTGCCGCAGCCTAAGTCCACCACACGCGCCCCGGTGGGAGCCCTTAGGCGCAGGAAATCCGCCGCTGCGCAGTAGAGCGGGGCGAGCTTCGGATCGTGCAGGAACTCCCACTGGCCATGGGCGTACATGCGGTCCCAGCGCTGCGGATCATTGCGGATGAAGACGTTCATGGCTTCATCGATTTGGTGGCGCAGCCGAGACAAAGGTCGCGTGTCATCAAGGAACTCCATCTGCTCCCAGAATGAGAGCTTCCAAGCTAGCGATCCCAGGCCGGCGCCGAAGAGGAACGCCATGGGCACCACTGGTTCGACGAGGAGCAGAGCGGTCAACGCTGCGCACCCCGCCGCGATTCCGAGCGGCCGCCCGGCCGTGCGCCCAAGTGCCAGCGCCGTGCAGGCCGCGATATGCCCCGCGACCACTATTAAGCCACCACCGAAGGGCGCCGAGAGCGCGGCGGTTACGAGGCCGAGCGCTATTGCGAAGGCTGCCCGCATCCCTGCTCGCGCGGCCATGGGACGAGGCAACGGAATAGGCGGCTGGCTGACGTCAGGATCAAGCGGGGACTGTTGTGGATCTAGACAGTAAACGTTGACGGTCCAATAGCTTCCGGTTTCCAGGTTCTTTACTCGAATGCCTTGTTCCGATACCTGGAGGCGCTTCAGCTTGCGCCAGAGCCAACTGGCCTTGAAGTTCTTGTACATCGAAATGGTCAACGCGCTGTTATCGTTCTTTAGGAGACTCAGCGCACGATGGAACATCTGCGCTACAGCCTTTAGAGGGAAGTCATAGAGTACTTCGTTTAAGATTACGACAGCGAATTTCTGAGCAGGTTGCTACGCCTCGAAGGCCGCGATTTCAAACGTGCAGTTGTTCTTACCCTTGAATTCCGATCTGTATTCTCGGATAGCGGCCTCCGCCAAATCGATTCCGGTATAGTGCTGCGGTCGTTGGATCATCAATCTGCTGCGCGACCGGCATGGATAGGAACGATAACCGACGATAATTGCCCGCTTCCGAGAAATCGAACCCCTGGTGACCCCCACAACAGAAGTATCTGCCGAATCAGTTGTCGGTCCGGTGCGCCGCTTCTTTCGCAATCTCGGTCCCGGCCTGATTACGGGCGCGGATTGGCGGCGGTGTTGCGGCGTTATTATTCGCGGCGGATTTGGGCCACCGCAGAAGAGTTGCGGCTTGCCCGGACGGATACCGTCATCGGGATGTCGTTCTCAAATCTGATTATGTACTTCATTACCCTGACGACAGGCGCGACGCTTTATATCAATGGAATACACGACATCGAAACCGCGCGGTAAGCCGCCGAAGCCTTGCGTCCGCTCCGGGTGAAGCCGCCTACGCACTGTTCGCGTTGGGATTGATCGGCACGGGGATGCTCGGCGTGCCGGTGCTGGCTGGCTCGACAGCCTACGCTGTGGCTGAAGCTTTCGCTTGGCGCAGCGGGATGAACAAACGACCGCGCATGGCGCCAAAGGTTTACGCGGTGATTGCCATAGCAATGCTGACCGGCGTCGGGTTGGATTACGCAGGCTTTAATGCAGTCTAGATGCTGTTGTGGTCGGCGGTGCTGAACGGGTTGCTCGCGCCGCCCTTGATCGTGATTATCTTGATGGTCTGCAACAACCGGCGCGTGATGGGCGAGCATGTGAATGGCAAATGGCTCAACCTGCTCGGCCTCGGGGTGGCATTGGTGATGAGCATCGCGGCGGTTGCGATGTTACTGGGATAAAGACCTTCATCAAGTTTCGGCGCTATGACCATGCTGAACTGTAAAACGAAATTATGCCTATCCGTGCTGCTGTTAATATCGGCGCAGGCTGCAGCCCAACAGTCTGAGCCTTCATTACCCGCGACGGCGACGGCCCCGCCCCAAAATAGCCCGCAGGCCGGAACGACGGACGATCCGTCCGATTTCAAATCGCGGCGCAGGCGCGCTTCCAAAGCGGCTGAATTTCAGGGCGCAGGCGTACTACAACTCGACTATGGCTACAACGGCGATTTCTACGCTCGCCAGGCGCAGGCAATGCAAGCCGCTACCCTCAATCTGAATTTTGCCTCGACTGACAGCCTGCTACTGGAGTTCTCGAATGACAATCTGGCCAGCCAGACGGATGCGGCGGGCTTGCGGCAGACTGGGATGGGGAACACCTCGCTGGGCTTTCAATGGACGGCGCTCGCAGAGAAACTGCAACACCCCTCGCTGGCCCTGTCGTATCTGGCGACGCTGCCCACCGGCAGTCAACGGAAAGGGCTGAATAATGGGCGCGCCACGCATAAACTCACGGGGTTAATCAGTAAGCAGATCGGCAAAACCGATGTGGACTTGAACGCGTCACTACTGCTCAACGGCATTGAGGAGAAAAAAGGTTACGACAAAGGCGTCCAACTGGCGTTGGGATTCACGCGCAGCCTCAGGCGTGGTTTCGGTCTGCAATGGGAAGTTGTGGGCGAAACGCTGGATGCCGATGAACCGCAAGGCGCATTTGCGCTTTGGTCGCTGACTTGGCAACCCAATGCGCCTATCCAATTCGATGTTGGAATGCGCTACGGACTAACGCGGAATGCGCCGCGTTTCGGTGTCTTTGCAGGAATCAACTTCGCCGTTGCTAATCTTTATCCAAGTCGCCGGAAATGATTTTCTCGGAAGCGTGCCGTAGCCTCGGCTGTCACCGCGACCTGGTCGCCGACGGCGTAGTCGAGGCCCGTTAACGCTGCGGTCGACGTTGGCGCAAGCGGTTTGCTGTCACGCGCGACGGCCAGGGATTGCGCTGTCGTCATCTCCTTCACTTGCGCGTCCGGCACGGCCGCGATGCGCTTGAACTACGCGCCGAGGGCCGACACTCACCGCGCGGCAACGCAAGCATTTGCAGCCGCCGCTAGCCTTTTAAGCAAGGCTCACAGTCCGGGCCAGCGGCTCCAATCGGCGTAGGTGCGATCGATGGCGACGCGGCCATCGCGGATAGTCAGTACTGCGACGAAGGGCACGCTCCACTCGGCCCCGCGATCGGGGTCGCGCAGTTCGCATTCGACGCAGGCGGTGTCGCCGGCAATGTGGGTGCGGATGATGTCCAGGTGACGGTGTGGCGCCTGGGCAAGCACCGCGTCTTCGACTTTCTGCAAGCCGGCATGGCCTTCGATCACGCCCAAACCCATAGGATAGACCTGGCAGTCGGCCGCATAGCAGTCGCGCACCATGCGCGTGACATCGTCGTTGTAATAAGTCGCCCAGCGCTCGACCAGGGCCTGGGTAGAGTGTGTATCGCTCATCGCGCTTGCCCTTGTTTGCTTGCTGTCAG
>JANLSI010000403.1:0-5220 GCA_031362345.1 Pseudomonadota bacterium | reverse complement strand
CACCCGCCGAGAGGATGGTGCCGGACGCGCCGATCACCGACTGCCAGCCGATGCGGCGATAGCTGGTTTCGATCGGTTCGAGTTCCTGACGTGCGGCGAGCTCGGCGGCCTTGAAACGCGAGGCGCTGATCTGACCATCGCTGAAAAAGCTGGCACTGTGGCTAACGCAGCCCATGTGCAGGCTTTCCATGTAGAGGGGATCGAAGCGCCGGCCGAGTATGAATTCCGAACTGCCGCCACCGATGTCCACCACCAGCCGCACAGCGGCATCGTCGTCCAGACCGTGGGCTACGCCGAGGTAAATGAGGCGCGCTTCCTCGTGGCCGCTGATGACGTCGATGCGATGACCGAGCAGGGCCTCGGCACGCGCGAGGAAAGCGGCGGTGTTACGCGCCTTGCGCAAGGTATTGGTGCCGACCACTCGCACCGCCTCGATGGGCAGACCACGCACCCGTTCGCCGAACTGGGCGAGACACGCGAGGGCGCGCGCGATGGCGGCCGCGTCGAGCTGGTTGTCGGGGCCGAGACCGGCGCCCAGACGCACCATGTGGCGCATGCGATCGACTACGCGAAAATGATCGCCGGCGGTATGGGCGACGATCATGTGAAAGCTGTTGGAACCCAGATCGATCGCCGCGATCGTCGCTGGAGGGGCGTTGCTCATGGATCGATCGCTGGAAAACATGGGCCGGTGTGGGCGGCGCGATTATACTGCCTGAGGTCAGGCTGTATACGCGGAGTAAAACCATGAGCGACGAACAGATCAAACGGGTAACGCCGCGCGCAGCGTGGCAAGTTCTCAGTGCCGATACGCAGGCCGTGTTGCTGGATGTGCGCAGCAAGGTCGAATACGACTACGTCGGTCATCCGACCGGCGCGCTCCACATCATGTGGAAGGATTATCCCGACTGGCAAGAAAACCCGCGCTTCGTCGCCGAGGTAGGGGCGGCACTCGCCGCTCATGGTGGTGACAATCCGGCGCGCCCCATCCTCGCCATCTGCCGTAGCGGTGCACGTTCATTGGCCGCCGCCAAGGCGCTAGCGGCGGCGGGCTACACCAACCTGACCAATGTCGAAGAGGGTTTCGAGGGTGACAAGGATGCCATGGGACATCGTTGCACGGTCAGCGGCTGGCGTTATCACCAGCTGCCGTGGGAACAGAGCTGAGGCTCGTGGGCTTTCAGCGCCGAGCGCCGCACTGCCAGCATTGACGGAACTGCGGCTCGAGCCGCTCGCCGCAGTCCGGGCAGGTCCAGCTCTCACCCGTTGCGCCATCGCGGGGCAAAGTCTCGGCAATGAGGCGTAACGCACGGGGCGCATCGTCGTCGCTTAGCACCCACACCTGCGGCCAGCATTCGTTGACCGGCAGCTCGCCGAGCGCGCCAGTGAGGTACTGATTACGCAGCAAGCAGTGAATGCCCGCGGCTTCCAGCACCGAGCGAACCAGGCCGGATAACACGGGATCACTGGCGGTGAAGACACGCTGCACAGTGGGTACTTTGCCTTATGGGGGGGATTGATCGGTATAATGCCGTGTTTTTGCTCTGGCGGAATTCCCGACCGCCACTCACGGCTCGCCCGCCCAGGAAAGCGCATGTCATCCCAGAATCTTCGCAATATCGCCATCGTGGCGCACGTCGACCACGGCAAGACCACCCTCGTCGACGAACTGCTGAAGCAGTCCGGCACGCTCGACAGCCGCCGTCCCGACGCCGAACGGGTGATGGATTCCAATGCTATCGAGCGTGAACGCGGCATCACCATCCTCGCCAAAAACACCTCACTGCTGTGGGGCGATCACCGTATCAATGTCGTCGACACCCCTGGCCACGCCGATTTCGGCGGCGAAGTCGAACGCATTCTGTCGATGGTCGACGCCGTGCTGCTGCTGGTCGATGCCGTCGACGGCCCGATGCCACAGACCCGCTTCGTGACCCAGAAAGCCTTCGCCCAAGGTTTGAACGCGATGGTCGCCATCAATAAATGCGATCGCGAAGGCGCCCGCCCGCACTGGGTGCTGGACCAGACCTTTGAATTGTTCGACCGCCTGGGCGCGACCGATGCCCAACTCGATTTCCCGGTGGTGTACTGCTCGGCGACCCAAGGCTGGGCGCGCCGCGAACCCCACGGTCCCGAGCAAGACATGCAAGTACTGTACGAGACCATCATCAAACACGTGTCACCGCCGCGCATCGACGGCGCCGATGGTCCACTGCAGATGCAGATCTCCTCGCTCGATTATTCAAGCTATGTCGGCACGATCGGCATCGGCCGTATCAACCGCGGCGTGCTGATGCCGGCGCAGAGCGTTACCGTCATCGACCGCGACGGCAAGACCCGCCGTGGCCGCGTGCTGGAAGTGCTGGGCTTTCAGGGCTTGAAGCGCGAACAGCGCGACCGTGCCGAAGCCGGCGACATCGTGTGCGTGACGGGCATCGAAGATCTGCGCATCTCCGACACCCTATGCGACCCGGCCCAGCCCGAAGCGCTGCCGTCGCTGTCGGTCGACGAACCGACCGTCAGCATGACCTTCGAAGTCTCGGACTCACCCTTTGCGGGGCGCGAAGGCAAGTTCGTTACCAGCCGTCAGATCCTCGAACGCCTGCAGCGCGAGCTGATCCACAACGTCGCGCTGCGCGTCGAAGACACTGGCGACCCGAAATGCATGCTGGTCTCGGGCCGCGGTGAGCTGCATCTGTCGATCCTGATCGAGAACATGCGGCGCGAGGGTTTCGCCTTCTGCGTCGGCCGCCCGCAGGTCATCGTCAAGACCATCGAGGGCCAGGCCTGCGAACCCTTCGAACAGCTGATCATCGACGTGCCGGCGCAATACCAGGGCACGGTCATGGACCGCCTCGGATCACGGCGTGGCAACCTCACCAATATGCAGCCCGATCCCAACGGCCGCGTGCGCCTGGACTACATTATTCCGGCCCGCGGGCTGATCGGTTTCCGCACCGAATTTCTGACCGCCACCTCCGGCACCGGCATCATGACCCACAGCTTCGAGGACTTCCGTCCCGTCGCAGGCGGTGCCATCGCGCCGCGCAAGAACGGCGTCTTGATCTCCAACGGCGACGGCAAGGCGCTGGGCTTCGCGATTTTCAACCTGCAGGAACGCGGGCGTATGCTGGTCAAACCGAGCGACGAGATCTTCGAGGGTATGGTGGTCGGCATTCATTCGCGCGACAACGATCTGGTGGTCAACGCCATGAAGGCCAAACAGCTCACCAACGTGCGCGCTTCGGGCACTGACGAGAACATCATGCTCACGCCGGCGGTGCGTTTCGATCTGGAGCAGTCGCTGGAATTCATCGTTGACGACGAATTGGTCGAAGTCACGCCGCTCGCGATCCGCATTCGCAAGCGCGAGCTGAAGGAAGTTGATCGCAAGCGCAGCTCGCGCAAGGCCGAAAGCGCCAACCCCGGCAACGCTGCTTGATCGCACTGATCCAGCGCGTTACCCATGCTGAAGCAAAGGTGGCCGGGCAACTCGTCGGCCGCATCGGCCACGGCCTGCTGGCTCTGATCGGCGTCGAGCGCGGCGACGGCGAAAAGCAGGCCGCTCGTCTGCTCGAACGTCTGCTCGATTACCGCGTCTTCGCCGACACCGATGGGCGCATGAATCTGTCGGTGCGCGATGTGCACGGCGGTCTGCTGCTCGTGCCGCAATTTACCCTTGCCGCCGACACCCGCAAGGGCACCCGCGCGAGCTTCACACCCGCCGCGCCGCCAGAACAGGGCCGTGTGCTGTTTGATTACCTGCTGGCCGAGGCCGCCGATCTGCATCCCGAGGTGGCCAGCGGTCGCTTCGGGGCCGACATGCAGGTCTCGTTGACTAATGACGGTCCGGTCACGTTCTGGCTCACCGCGCCGCCCCAGGCGTCAAGCTGAGCCACCCCGCCACGACGCCCCTCGGTGTCGCGTATTAAACCTTCCGCCCCCGCCAGCCGATACGCGCTGCAGGTACCTGTGTATGACCTCGATCCCCTTAGACCTGGAGAGCACCCCATGAGCGCATCTGATTCAAAATATCGGCTTCTCACCCGCAGCGACATGGACGGCCTGGTGTGTGCCGTGCTGTTAAAAGAGCTCGGCATGCTGGGCGAGATCGTGTTTCACCATCCCAAGGACGTGCAGGATGGCAAGGTCGAAGTCGGTCCGCGCGACATTCTCACCAACCTGCCCTATGTCGCTGGTTGCGCGTTGTGTTTCGATCACCACGCCAGCGAGGTCCTACGCAACGACGGTCAAGCGACCCCGAACTACGTGCTGCAACCCCATGCCAAGTCCGCCGCGCGCGTGGTCTATGACTACTACGGTGGCAAAGCGCGTTTCCCGCGCGTGAGCGATGAAATGATGGCGGCCGTCGACAAGGCCGACTCAGCGGGCTTCTCCCGCGAGGATGTGCTGCATCCGCAAGGCTGGGAGTTGTTGTCTTTTCTGATGGACGCGCGTACCGGGCTGGGCCGTTTCCGCGATTTCCGCGTCTCGAACTATCAGTTGATGATGATGCTTATCGACTGCTGCCGCGATCTCCCTATCGAAGATATTCTCGCTTTGCCCGACGTGCACGAGCGGGTCGCGCTTTATTTCGAGCAACATCAGGCCTTCAATGCCCAGCTCACCCGTGTGGCCGAGGTGCACGACAACCTGGTGGTGCTGGATCTGCGCGGCGAGGACATCATCCACGCCGGCAACCGTTTCATGATCTATGCGCAGTTCCCGCAATGCGATTTGTCCATGCACGTAATGTGGGGCCGGGAGCGCATGAATACCGTCTATACCGTCGGCAAGTCGATTTTCGGAGGCCGCAGCAAGATCGAAGTGGGCGAACTGATGCTACGCCACGGCGGCGGCGGTCATTCGGCGGC
This sequence comes from Pseudomonadota bacterium, assembly GCA_031362345.1. Taxonomy (GTDB): domain Bacteria; phylum Pseudomonadota; class Gammaproteobacteria; genus JADJYF01. The sequence goes on along the minus strand of JANLSI010000403.1, from coordinate 346 downwards.
GGGTACCTGCCAGGGCCCGAACGACACTGCCGAGGTCTTGAAGCAGACCCTGATTGCGCAGTTGCTCGGACTGTCGCGCCGCCAGGCCGCCGCCTGAGATCACTTGCGGCACGTCACGGGCCGGGAATTGCGTTGAGCTCCCCAGGGTGTCAGCATCGCTCGACACTCAAGGGGATACACCATGACACGCACACGTTTCGGCGCATTTCTCGCGCCCCATCACCCGATCGGCGAAAACCCGACGCTGCAGTTCCAGCGCGACATCAATCTGGCCGAGCAGCTCGATAAACTCGGTTATGACGAATTCTGGTGTGGCGAACACCATTCCACCGGCTGGGAAATCATC
>JANLSI010000401.1:0-2843 GCA_031362345.1 Pseudomonadota bacterium | reverse complement strand
GCGGGTGACGCCGCTGCCGACGTCCGCGCCGGTCAGTGCTTGAATTCGAGGCACCTGGCCTCATGTACTATCGAACATTCTGTCTTCAGGAGTAGGCGCTCATCATGTTGCGTATCGGTCTTTTCCTCGTCACCAATGCCGCAGTCTTACTCGTACTTTCGATTGTCCTCAATGTGTTGGGGCTCAATCAGCCAGGCCAAGGCAGCGGCAGTATTTTGCTGTTCGCGGCCTTGTTCGGCATGGGTGGTTCGCTGATCTCCCTGTTGTTGTCGAAGACCATGGCGGCGCGCTCGGTGGGCGCGCAGATCATCGAGACACCGCGCAGTGCGGGTGAGCAGTGGCTCATGAATACCGTTGCGCGACAGGCACAGAACGCCGGCATCGGCATGCCGCAGGTGGCGGTGTTTGAATCCGCCAGTCCCAACGCTTTTGCCACCGGCGCCAATAAGAATGCCGCCCTGGTCGCGGTTTCCAGCGGGCTGTTGCGCAATATGACCGAAGACGAAGTGGAGGCGGTACTAGCCCACGAGATCAGCCACGTCGCCAACGGGGACATGGTGACACTGGCTTTGCTGCAAGGCGTGATGAACACCTTTGTGATGGTGTTCGCACAGATTCTGGCGGGCTTGCTCGACCGCGGTGAGCGTCGCGGCATGGGCTATTACGCGGGTTACTACGCCGCTCAGATGGTGCTGGGCTTCCTCGCCTCGCTGGTGGTGATGTGGTTCAGCCGCTATCGCGAATACCGCGCCGATGCCGGCGGTGCGCACCTCGCCGGACGGCAGAAGATGATCGCGGCGCTTGAGCGTCTGCAGAGCGCATCGAATCCCGAAGCGCTGCCCGGTGGCATGTCGGCATTCGGTATTGCCGGTGGTCTCGGCCATCTGCTTGCCAGCCATCCGCCGCTGGAAGATCGCATCGCGGCCTTGCGCGCAGCGGCTTGAGTCAGCTTCAGGCCGGCAATTGCGCGATGACATCCATCGCCGCAGCGGCGCTCGATGTCATTGCGCATCGAAAGCATGGTCGCCGCGCCCATGCGCTCAGCGTGTGACCAGACCGCGTACGACACTGTCGCGTTTGTTCAGATCGTCTTCAATCGCCTGCCAGTCCACCGGATGCGGCACCGCGATGCCACGCTGACAGGCGGGGCGCGCTTCGAGGCGGTCGATCCAAGCCTTGAGATTGGCCAGTCCGTCGATGCTGCTGCCGCCCCAGAAATGGATGCGCACCCAGCTCCAGTTGGCGATGTCAGCGATGCTGTATTCGTCGCACAGGAATTCGCGCCCTGCGAGCTGCTTATCCAGCACTTCGAACAAACGGCGACATTCGTTGTGATAACGCGCGATGGCCGACGGAATCTTCTCAGGGAAGTAACGATAGAAGACATTAGCCTGCCCCATCATCGGGCCGATGCCGGCCATCTGAAACATCAGCCACTGCGTGACACGTGATTCGCCCTGAGTGTCGCGCGGCATGAGCTGGCCGGATTGCTTGGCCAGGTAGAGCATGATGGCGCCCGATTCAAAGATGGCGAAATCGCCATTGTCGCGATCGACAATAACCGGGATGCGGCCGTTGGGGCAGAGCGCGGTGAACCACGCCTCCTTCTGCACGCCGGTCATGATGTCGACATGATGGACGGTGTAGGGCATACCGATTTCTTCGAGCATAACGGAGACTTTCCAGCCATTGGGTGTGGCGGCAGTATAGAGATCGATCATCGTGACGGTCCTCGCGTGGCGTGTGGCATTGATGGTAGCCGATGGCCAGCGTGGTCCGCAGCCACGCAAGTGGGGAGGTCGGTTACATGCAGGTGGCCTTGCGTCGCACGCCTTGAAAACGCGCCGGCACAACCCATCTAGTCCCCAGCAAATCAATCGAGCTGGAGACTAGTCTCATGCGAACCACGATACACGAACCCTTTTCCACCATCCGTCGTCTGCAGGACGAAATGAACCGTGCCTTTGGTGGCGCCGCCATCAACGCCGATGACAACTCGACCTCGGCCATCAGCCACTGGACGCCGGCAGTCGACATCCACGAAGAGCAGGAGCGTTATGTGATCAGCGCCGATGTGCCCGGCGTCGATCCGAACAGTATCGAAGTCACCCTGGAGCAGGGCGTACTGACCATCAACGGCGAGCGACGCAGTGCACGCAGTGAGGAGCGTGCTGGCGGGGCGCGGCGCGTCGAGCGCGTGTACGGCAACTTCTATCGTCGCTTCGCGCTGCCCGACAGTGCCGATGCCGAGCAGGTCGAGGCACGCAGCGTGAACGGCGTTTTGGAAGTGACGATTCCCAAGAAGGCGCAACCGCAAGCGAAGAAGATCAAAGTCGGCGGCTGAATGCATTTCTGATCGAGGCAGACACGGAACGGGGCTTCGGCCCCGTTTCTTTTGGTGCGGTGGGGAGACATTTCGAACCGCGCGGCGGCGCGCGGTGACTTACCCTGCGGCGGGCCCCGTGGTCAGGCGTTATGCTCAGCAGCCCTGGCCGCTCACTCAATAAAGGAATGCCATGCTGCGGATCATCCTCGCGCTCTTGTGTCTCTTGATGATGGTGAATGCCGTCGCCGCGCCAGCGGTGGTGCGGCTGTTACAGGCGCCTGCCTGGCGGGTGCACGAAGGCGCGCGCAGCGCTCTGCGTCCAGGCGACGAACTGACGGCAGGGGATAATGTTGTAACCGGTGCCGGTGCGCGCCTGCTGATCGATCTGGCCGAAGGCAGCACGGTCAAACTGGGCGAGAACGCCGAGCTGGCGCTTGCCGAACTGATTGCGCCCGAGCACGAGCGCGGTGTGTTCAAGGGTTTTCTCGATGTGGTGCGCGGTGCTTTCCGCTTTACC
>JANLSI010000400.1:0-5260 GCA_031362345.1 Pseudomonadota bacterium | reverse complement strand
GCGATCGATGCCCGCCACTCCCGTTAGACATCTATCGCCGCAGCGCTTTCTTTCAGTAAGCTGTAGTTCGGTCATGGGCTGCCTCGCGTCCTGTCAGGCGCATGCTCGGGGGAGGTCACGGCGATGGAATTCGGCATTATTTTTCCGACGCGTATCGATGATAGTCGCTTGATCTGCGACGCCGAGGCACTCGGCTACCACCGTGCCTGGGTGCCCGACTCGCAGATGATCTGGTCGGATTGTTATGCGACCCTCGCGCTCGCCGCCCGCGAAACCTCGCGCATTCAAATCGGCACGGGCGTATCGATCCCCAGTACGCGGATTGCGCCGGTGACGGCCCATTCCATCGCCTCGATCAACCGTCTTGCCCCGGGGCGCGTATTCCTCGGCCTCGGCACCGGCCACACCGCGATGCGCGTGATGGGCATGCCGCCGATTAAGATTGCCGCTTTTCGTGAATACCTGCGCGTGGTGCGTGCCCTGCTGCGCGGCGAGGAAGTTGATTTCACCCTCGAGGGCATCACTCGCCCGATCAAGTTCCTGCACCGCGATCAGGATTTCATCGATATCGACGCGCCGATCCCGGTCTACATCGCCGCCAACGGCCCGCGCGCGCTCAAGGTCACCGGCGAGTACGGCGATGGCGTCACGACCTTGCTATACGAGGATTCGAGCGTCCTCGAAAACCACATCCGTCTGATCCGCGCGGGTGCGCGTGACGCCGGCCGTCAACTGCCCGAGCCCTTTCATGTCGCCGCCGTCAGCGCCGTGGTGATCTTGCGCCCCGGCGAAACCCTGGCCTCCGACCGCGTCATCGATGCCTGCGGCGCGTGGGTAACCACCGCGCTGCATTTTGTCTACGAGGTCTACGCCTTAAGCGGGGACGACAGCGTCATACCACCGGCCTTCCACGGTATCTGGGAGCAGTACTGCGCCTACGTCGCGCAGATGCAGACGCCGGCCGAGAAGCGCTACCTGCAGTTACACGATGGTCACAGCACCTATCTTGTGCCGGGTGAGCGACGCTTCGTCACCCCCGAAGCGATCCAGGCCACCACCCTGGTTGGGTCGCCGGAGGAGATCTGTACACGACTGCGCGCGGCCGAAGGCGCCGGCCTGCGCGAACTGACGGTGCTGCCGCCAACCGACACCAGTCGCGACATGCTGAAGGAGTTTGCCGAGCTCGTCATGCATCGCTATTGACGGGCGCTGGCAGACGTTCAGGCCGGCATTGACCGCTGCAAACTCCTTAGCCGCGGGGCAACACGCCGGCCGCGCCAGCAATGAGGTCACGCCGTTTCCACACGCCTTTCAAGCGCGTCAGCGTGAGACTCGCGAATAGCCAGTTGCCGTCTATCCGTCGGTAGGTCTCGTGGTAGTGGCCGTAGCCGTGGAAAACGTCGAGCGCTGTTTCGAGGCGGTCGTACATCGCCCAGATGCCGCTGGCGCTGTCTGCACCGGTGAGCGTGATCTGCGGATCGTGGCCGTGGTGCACACTTGCCACATCGCCGAGCAGCGGCTCGATCCAGGCCGCGAGTGCAGCGCCGCCGACGCAGCGCCAGACCTCGTCTGCGGCTACCGCGCCCAGTGTGCCGGCCTGCTGCATGACGGCCTGCTGGGAGCTGAAATCGATCACCGCATCAGCCGTGAACAGCGCGCCGTAGTTTCCCCATTGCTTGGTGTCCAAGGTGTAGAAATAACGTGCCTTGAGTTGCTTGATGGCCTCGATAGCAAGCAGGGTCTCGATGGCGTCCATAGCTACTCCTGGGGGATTTCATGCAGGGTCCGAGCACGATGATACGCGCGTTCAGGCGATGATTACGCGCTCTTGGCTAAGCAAGGTCATGGAGCGGGCCCCATCGATCGCATCTAAACGCAGCAGCGCTGTCCAGGCCTCCTTGTGCTGCGTGCACGCTTGCTCGAAGTCGCCGAGGGACGGCCACCATAGCTCGCGTACGGCGTCGTAGGGGCGGGCGTTACCAGCGGCGTCATCGGCGGCACGATCAGTCTGGATGAGGATGCCAGCCGCAACCGGGGTGCACACGATGTGCTGGCTCACGCCGAGCGTGCGGCCGAGCGCGGCATCGTCGTCGCGCGCCCAGGCGCGCATAAATGTAGTCTCGTCGAGGCCGGCGCGCCGCGCTGCGAAAAGCAGCAGCTTGACCCCGCGCGAGTGCACATCGAAGCCGTTGGAATCGACCAGTTGCGCCTGCGAGGCAAGCAGAGGCCGCGACCGATCGATGTTCATGAACTTGGGCTCGTCCTCCATCAACTCGCTGAAGCGAGGCGAGGCGACCATCTCAGCAAGCGCATCGACATCGACGTACCAGGTCTCCGCGCAGCCATCTGGCCAAGTCGGCGCAAAGCCCTCGACCAGTGGCCGCTCTTGAATGCGGTGGCATTGCACGTAATGCCGGATCTGTTCGAAGCGCTGCGCGATCGGCGCATGGGTGCCGGTCCAGTAAGCCGAAAACTCGGCCAGGGTGGTGCCTGCCTTGCGCGCAAATAAGTCGTGGATTTTTACGCTCATGATAACCTCCCCGTGCAGCCCTGGTGACGGCGCGTGGAGCGCCTGCGGCTGCCCCATAATCCGCCGCCTGGCTTTTCATTACAATGCCGTTCGAACACGTACGAGCAGGTAATCCTGCCCACTCTCATACCACTCAACTGGAGGTCAGCATGAACGCCGAACAAATCGTCAACAACTTCATCGCCGATGTCGATCGCAAGGACATGGCAGCCGCGATGTCCTGGGTCGCGGAGGATTGCTACTACGACAACGTGCCGCTCGGAGATATGCGCGGCCGCGACAAGATGCAGGAATTCCTGACCCCGTTCTTCAAGAGCGACGGCCCCGTCAAGTTCGAGATCGTCCGTCAGGCGGCATCCGGCAATATCGTCATGAACGAACGCATCGATCGTTTCGTGATGAAGGGCCGGCAGATTGCGATACCGGTGAGCGGCGTGTTCGAAGTCAATAACGGCCAGATCACGTTCTGGCGCGACTACTTCGATAACGGCATGTTCATGAAGCAGTTGAACGGCGAATAGGCTACCGCTGCGGTCTGCGCGCCGTCGGCACGGCGCGCAGAATTGTTCCACTTCCAGTCAAGGATTTGGACGCGTTACGGCCTGGCAGCGGCAGGTATCGGCCTGGTGTAGTTCGACCATGTTTCCGGCCGGGTCATGCATAAAGACTTGCTGCGATTGCGGCCCGACGATGCCTTCGGCGACCCAATACGATGTGCCCATCCGATCGAGCTCGGCGCGGGTCGCCACAATGTCTTCTACCCCGAAAGCCACATGCGGACTCGCCGGGTCTTGTCCAGGCCCCTTGGCGAAGCGGGAGGCTCCCTCCACGCCCATCAGGTGTACCTGCGCACGACCGCCTACATCCACCCAGTAGCCCGGAATGCCAGCGATCTGTGGCCGACCCGCGTCGGCACCCAAACCCAAGACCTCGCGATAGAACGCCATGGTCCGATCGGCTTCGTCCTGCGTCCCGCCAGTGCGCACCGCATGGTGATGCAATTCCAGAATCTTGATGGCCATCGTGTTCTCCCTTGATATGAGCGTAGATAAAGTTTGCAGTCAGCCTGGCAGCTGTACGCGCGCTGGAGCAACCGGCACGCCGGCGACGTCTACGCGCAGGCGATACACTGCACCGGCGCGCTCGCTGCCTGCACCGTCGGAGCCGGAGACGATGAAGAGCGAGCGGAGATCCTCGCCACCGAAGCACAGCGAGGTACACATCGGCTCCGCAATGCGGATGAAATCCCGTTCCTTGCCATGCTGATCGAAGACCAGCACGCCATGGCCGCCGCCGGCCAGTGCCACCCACACGCTGCCGTCCATCGCCACCACCAAACCGTCGGGCAGGCCCCGTTCGATTTTCACAAAAATCTGCTTGGGACCGAGGTCGCCGTTCACCGCTACCGCGTACTGCCACACGGTGTGTAGGCGCGAATCGCAGTGGTAGAGCGTGCGGCCATCGGGCGCGAAGCCGAGGCCGTTGGTCAGCCAGATTTCATGGCCGACGATGCGGCTCGTGCCATCGAGATCGATCAACCACAGATCGCCGGCCTTCGGCCCACCCTCGGATTCGAACACCGGACTGGTGGCGAGCGAGCCAGCGTAGATACGGCCCGCAGCGTCAGTCGTGAGATCGTTGAAGCCGACGATATTCGCGGCCGGATTCTGCTCAAGTACGGTTTGCGTGGCGCCGCTGCCGAAGGGTTTGAAGGAGATGTTGCGGCCACTGACGATTAAGCCGCCATCGACATGCAGGGCCATGCCACCGATGCCGCGGCGGTGCTCGAATTCGTTGGTCACCTGGCCGTCGTGGCCGAGGCAGAACACGCCGCCGTTCAGCACATCGCTGAATAGCAGGCCGCGCTCGGCCAGCCACAGCGGGCCTTCGATCAGGCCGTAACCCGCAGCCAGGCATTCGATAGACATCAGCGCATTCCCCAGCAATCGTTGCCATCGAGACTAGAACCGATCTCAAAAATTAGCGAGCCCGGTCGATGCACGCGGCGTGCCGCGGGGCGGGACACCGAACTCGCTACATGGCGGGATAGGTCAGTTATCTTGCCGCTGTGCGACACACTTTCCTCGGCCCGCTGGGGTGGGTGATAATCTGCAGGCGTTCGCTGTCCGACCCAAAACCACGATTTTCACCGCAAGGAAGGAGCAGGCCATGGCTACTCAACGCACAGCAAAAGCTGCGGCAGCCGCGCGCAAGCCGACCGCGCGCATCAAACCATCGACGCCCGCTCGCAGCGCGGCCAAGGCCTCGAAATTGAGCGATTACGAAGGCGCGCGACAGTTGCTCAGTCGTTATTGCGCGCTTATCGATCACGGGAAATTGGTGGAGTTAAGCGAACTGTTTCACCGCAAGGCACTATTTTCGGTATCGTTCGATAGCGCCGAGAGACATGTGGGCCGCGACGCGATCCTGGCTTGGTACACCGATTTTTTTCAGGGGCGTCCCGGCAAGTTTCGCCATCCGCGCCACAAGCTTTTCGAGCCTTACCTCATGGCGAACGGTAACACCGCGACCGCGTCAACTTACTTCGATTCAGATTTTGTGGAGCCGAGTGGCGATGTCAGGGTCCTCGCCGGCCGCTACGACGACGTCTTGGTCAAGGAGCGCGGACGGTGGTTGTTCAAGGAGCGCACCATTACCGTGTGCTATCACTATTCGCCAGGCAAAGGCGAAGAAGGCATGAAGCAATAAAGGTCGAGTCAAACGGCTCCC
>JANLSI010000115.1:0-2319 GCA_031362345.1 Pseudomonadota bacterium | reverse complement strand
GCGCTCCACCGGGCCGGTGATCTCTATGCCGTCGTAGCGCGCCAGCAGTTCTTCCATGGCGAGTCGGATCTCAAGCTTGGCGAGCGGCCCGCCGAGACAGAAATGTGGTCCGCCGCCAAAGCCGATGTGCAGATTGGGGTGGCGGGTGATGTCGAACTTGTAGGGTTCGTCAAACACTTCTTCGTCGCGATTGGCTGACGGAAACCACAGCATCAAGCGATCGCCGGCGCTGATCTTCCTGCCACGCAGTTCGGTGTCGCGGGTGGCGGCGCGCATGAGCGAAATGACGGGATCGGACCAGCGCACGAATTCTTCGACGCCGAGCCGCAGGCGTTTCGGATCTTCGCGCAACAAGGCCATCTGATCGGGATTGCGCAGCAACGCAAACACGCCACCGGAAAATGCGTTACGTGTGGTCTCGAAGCCGGCCAGCATGAGCTGCGTACCATTGTGCGCGATCTCCGACGGCGTCATTGGCTTGCCATCCACGCTGGCGTTGGCGAGCGCTGTCAGCGGATCGGAAAACGGGCAGCCGCGCCGTGCGCCGGCCTGACGCAGGCTGTAGTCGTAAAGCAATTGGTAGCCATGGCTCACCGTCTCGGCGGCGCTGCCGCGCTGATATTCGGGGTCACTGCCGCCAATGGCCATCTTGCCCCAGGCGAGCAGGGCGTCCCAGTCTTCGGCTGGCAGCTTCAAGATATCGCAGATGACGGCCATCGGAATGCGCACCGCGAGGTCGCCCACCAGATCGATCTCGCCGTGGTCTGGCAAGGCATCGAAGATGCCGCTGATCAGCGCCTTGGTGCGGGCTTCGCCGTCGGCCAGTGCCTTGGGCAGGAAGGGCTCAGCCATGACCTTGCGCATCTCGCCGTGACGCGGCGGATCGATGGTCAGCACGTTTTCACCGACGCCCATCGCGGTCTTCGCGACGGCCGACATCTCGGCGTCGATCGCCGGCATCACGCCTTCGCGCTCGGAGCTGAAGGTCTCCGGTTCGTTCAGGATGCGCTTGAAGTCGGCGTGCTTGAACACCGACCAATAGCCGCGCCCATCGGGGCTCTGCGTCCAGTGCACCGGATCTTCGGCGCGCATGCGATCGAACAGCGCGTAGAACGCGTCGGTCGCGAAAAAGGACGGGTCGTTGAGCTTGTCGTCGATACCCATCATCACGTTTCCCCTCGTGCATCAGTCCCGCTCAGACTAAGACTTGCGGCGACACTTGTCGCCCTCGTCAGCAGGCGTTGAAAAGGCAGAGGCTGGCGCAGGGCAGTATTGGTATTCTCAGGTCTCGACTTTCGACGAGTTCTACAGTGCTTTGAACGAGGGTGATGCGGCTGGCAGGCGCGCCTGCTAGACCACTGGCCACACCAGCGGCAGCGCATCGACCACGCCGACCAGACCGCCGCGGAAACGGATCTCGGCGGTCGGTGCCACTTCAAATTGCGGGATGCGGGCCAGCCATTCTTCGAGTGTGATGCGCATCTCGGTGCGCGCCAGCAGTGCGCCCGGACAGATGTGCGGACCATTGCCGAAGGTCACGTGTTGGGCCCCGCCGCGCCGGAAGTCGACTTCCAGCGGACGCTCGTTGACCCGTCCATCGGTGCCAGCGAGCGGCGTCGGCACCGCGACCATCTCGCCCTTGCGCAACTGCACGCCGTCGTACTCGAGGTCGCGCTTCACTTCGCGCGCGAGACTCACCACCGGAAAGCGCCGCAGCAGTTCCTCGACCGCGGCTGGTATGAGCGTTGGCTCGGCGCCGAGCGCGCGCCGGTGTTCGGCATTGCGGGCCAGGAACAGAAACGCAAAGCCCATGAAATTGACTACGGTATCGAGGCCGCCGAGCAACATCTGCATGCACAGGCTCTGCATCTCGGCGCGCTCAAGGGCGCGCTCGTTGACGCGGCCGTTGATGATACGCGAGAGCATGTCGTCACCGCTGCCGCCATGGCGCGCGTCGAGATACGGGTCGAGGTAGTCGTAGATATGCTGCTTCGCTTCGGCATAGCTCATCGATCCATCGGGATGCACTATCTGATCGGTCCAGTGCTTGATCTTCGGCACGTCGGCGGCCGGCAGGGCGACCATGCTCATGAAGATCGCGACCGGCAGCATGCCGGCATAGTCGCGCGTGAAGTCACAGCTACCCTGCGCGTGAAAGCCCGCAATGAGCTGCCGCGCGAGTTCGCGGATGCGGCCCTCCATGCCCTTCACCACTTGCGGCGCGAGGCTCGAATTCAACAGCACGCGATAGGGGCGATGGGCTGGCGGGTCGAGGATGACGGGCAGCATCTGGTGTTGCTCGCCGACATCCTTCGGCAC
>JANLSI010000104.1:0-3902 GCA_031362345.1 Pseudomonadota bacterium | reverse complement strand
CGAAATTTAAGCGGCGAGCTGACTGCGACCGTGCCGGCCAGCGCTGGCGCGCCGACGGCGGCCTCGATCAGACTGAGCGAACCGCCACCGCCGGGGCTCTACGCGCTCAGCACCCATCATCTGGTGTGGTCGCGTAAGCTGGAGTTTTTCACTCACGCTGGTCTCGACTGGCTGACGCGCTACGAGCCCATCGATCGCATCGGCTACTCGATTTATATCTATCGCTTTCCCGACGCGCGCCGCAACGCGCCCTGACCCGTCAACATCATCACTCGTAACGCAGGGCGTCGATCGGATCGAGGCGCGCGGCCTTGCGCGCCGGAAAAAACTTGAATTAGCTACGGCCGGCACACGCCTGTGGTCGGTGGCCGTCAAGGGGTCTTCGACGCGGATTCTCGCGCGGTTTCAATCTGGCCGCGCCGGTGTCAAGTACTCTGACCCCTTGACCGCCTCCTAAGCCAGCGCCAAAGCGGTAATCCTACCAGGCCGAGAAATAGCGGGAACCGCATCACCAGCTGACCCCAGCGCAGCGCCGGGACCGATGCAAAGAACAAAACTCCGGCGGTTCCGAGCACCGATACCAGCGCGCACGCGCGGTGCCACCGAGCGCGACGCGCTGCCGCTGCATTGGCGTCACCGAGGTCATTCCTACGGCGCAACCGTTCGGGTAGTGCCCCATTGCTCGGACCAGGCCTGGAACATCAGAATCGCCCACAATTGATAGCGCAGATCGCGTCGCCCAGAACAATGCGCACGCCACGCAGCAACAATCGGCTCGGCGTGGAAGATGCCGCCATCGCGCAGCGTTACTGGATCGAGTAGATGCTCGGCCCATTCACGCAATGGACCGCGCAGCCACGCACCGAGGGGGATATCGAAACCCATTTTCGGCCGATCGAATGCGCCGCGCGGAAGATGCCGCAGGAGCAACTCGCGGAGCATGATCTTGCCTCTACTCCGGCGTATCTTCCAGGCCACCGGCAGACGCCACGCTAGTTCGATCAGTTCGTGATCGAGGAACGGCATGCGCGCTTCAAGTCCGCACGCCATGCTGGCGCGGTCCAGCTTCGGTAGGATATTCCCGGGCAGGTAATTTGCCGTGTCGAAATACATCATCTGATCAACAAACGCGCGCGCGTCGCCGGCCACCTGCAAGGTCGCCTCGCGATCAGCGACTGGCGGCATGTTCTGGAGCAGTAGTTCGGGCTGGGGCCACAGTGCGATCAGGCGTCGATACATCTGCATGGGTTCGTTGAAGCGGCTGAATTCTGCGGTCTTGCTGACGCGGTCGTACCAATCCATCGCGCCTGCCGTCGGCGGCAGGGTATGCGCCAAGCCCTGCACCAACGAGCCGAGAGCGCCGCTCGTGAGCGCGGAAAGTGCGCTTCCCACCAGCTTACGTGCCGGTGCCGGACATCTGCCAAGCAGGTGCCAGAAGCGACCCATACTACGATAGCGGCGATAGCCGCCGAACACCTCGTCGCCACCGTCGCCCGACATCGCTACCGTGACCTGCTGGCGCGCCAGTTGCGACAATACTGCGGTCGGGATCTGTGAGGTGTCGGCCAGTGGTTCGTCATAGATCATCGGCAAGCGTGGAATGATCGCGCGCGCTTCCGCCGCGCTGACATAAAACTCCGTGTGATCGGTGCCCAGGTGCCGCGCAATAGCCGCAGCCTGCGGGGCCTCGTTATATGCAGCCTCGTGAAAACCGATACTGAAAGTGCGCACCGGATGCGGGGTCGCCCGGCCCATCATTGCGACCATCAGCGAAGAATCGATTCCGCCAGACAGGAAAGCGCCGAGCGGAACGTCGGCAATCATGCGCAGCGCCACCGCGCGCTGCAAGGCGGCGTCGAACACGGCCGCAGCTTCGTCAAACGAACATACCATCAGGTCGCTGCGCGCTGTGTCGACCGCGGCACGCAATGACCAGAACGGCATTGGTTCCGGCAGCACACCGGGTGCTCGCGCTGAAACTGCGATGAAGCTGCCAGGCACCAGTTTGCGCACATTGCGGTAGATGCTCAGCGGCTCAGGGATATAACCGAACTGCAGATACTGCGCCACTGCCTCGCGATCGATTTCGACGGAAAAATTCGCGCAGGCATGCAGCGCCTTCAACTCCGAGGCAAACAGGAAGCTGCCGTTGACCCAGCCGTAATAGAGTGGCTTTTCGCCAATGCGATCGCGCGCCAGCAGCAGGTGCTGCTCGACCCGGTCCCACACCGCGAGCGCGAAGCAGCCATTGCACCGCTGCAACGCCAGCGTCAATCCCCACGACGCGATCGCCTCCAGCAGGGTCTCAGTATCCGAATGACCGACGAACCGCACGCCAGCCGCCGCCAGTTGCTGGCGCAACCTGGGGAAATTGTAGATCTCGCCGTTGAACACGATGGTGTAGCGGCCGCAGCGCGAATGCATCGGCTGATGGCCGGCAGGCGACAGATCGATCACCGCGAGACGGCGATGGGCCAGCGCAATCTTGCCGTTGCCGTCACTCCAGATGCCCGCGTCGTCGGGGCCGCGCGCCGCCAGTGCGGCTCCCATCGCTTGTGCTGTTGCGACAGTGTTCGCGACGGGGCCATCGGCAGTGAGAACGCCGGCAATTCCACACATGCTGAACGTTCCTCAGACCGCTGGCCCGCTGTCGAATAACAGCAGGGAGAATTTGTGTTCTTCCAGTTTGAAAGCGAATTCTGCCCGAGTCACATCGCCGCCAATGTTCAGGCGCGGGATGGCGAACAGATCGCTACCGCTTTTCAACATCCCGCGAAACGAGGTGCAGGCCGAACGATAGCCGCAGGCACTCACCAAGCGCGCTGCGGCAGCGCTGAAATTGGCAACGCCTGGACCATTCGGAAAAGCGAAATGTTCGACCGATCGCTCGACCATCGATTCAAGTTCCCGCTTCGATTCCAACAGCTCCCGCTCGGCGGTGCCCGGGTCGAGACTGGTCAGGATCGGATGCGTGGCACTGTGCGAACCGATGGTCATGCCGGCGGCCGCCATTTCCCGCAATTGCGCGGGCGACAAGACCGGCGGAATGTGCGCGGGCAGGCCAGGGTCGAAATCGAGTGACGAATAGGCACGTTCGAGTAACTGCGCACGGCCAGTGGTGTCCGCGCGATTGATCTGAGCGGAAATTAGGTCGATAACCTCCTGGCGCGAAACGGCATCATCGGCGGCCGCGTGGGCTGTCATGGCGAATGCCCGACGAACCGGCGCGAGGTCAACTGCGGACATCAGCGCCAACTGCAGCTGTCCGACCCAGAACGGTGAGCGGCCGCAAACGGCCGCCGAGACCACAAAAAACGTCGCTGGCAGCCCCCATCGTTGCAGAACCGGGAAGGCATGGTCGTAATTGTCGCGGTAGCCGTCGTCGAAAGTGATGACCACAGCCTTGGCTGGCAGGGATCGACCGCTGGTCAACTGCGCGAGCGCTTCGTCCAGAGGCAGCACTCGGTAATGGCGCGCGAGGTACGCCATCTGGCGCGCGAATTCCGGCGGATCGACGCGGATGTCACGCTTACAGTAGGCCGTTTGTGCGGGCGCCACCGAATGATAAGCAAGGACGCGAATCAGCGCGGACTGCGGTCCGCCGCGCGCCCGTGCGCAGGCCACAAGGCCGGTGTTGAACAACAGGCTTTTTCCCAGCCGGGTGATCGCGCTGCGCTTCATCCCTGCAAGTGCCGTCGCCTGGGGCGGGTCATCCGACGTTTGACTCCCGTGGCGCGGGCTGGTCGTCACCGACCTTGATTTTCGCTATGCGGGCGCTGAGGCGTTGGCGCCACGGATTGACGTGGGTAGCCAGCAGATGCAGCAACGCCCCGCGTACGGTGGCATTGACCAGCCACAGCGCGTAATGATCCAGATGCGCCGTGGTCCAGTCGTCGAGCAGG
>JANLSI010000100.1:0-3809 GCA_031362345.1 Pseudomonadota bacterium | reverse complement strand
GCCTGAGCGCGCTCGAGCAGGCCACCGCCCCAGGCAACACCACCGCGCTTGCCGATTTCGGCAGTTGGTTGAAGGGCGCCGGTGGCTCGGTTGGATTCGATGACTTCACCGCGCCAGCCACGCGGCTGGCCAGCACCGGCGAGGGTGACCACGCCGCGCACCTGCTGGCAGAGATCCGCGACATCTTCGCGCGTATCGAACTGCCGTCCGTGCAGCCCTCGCTCACCACGCCGGCCGCCCTGCGCCAAGCCGGTACATGACGCACGTCGGCATCAAGACCGCGGCTGCACAGCCGCTACCCTCCCGAGAGGACAATCCACCCATGCTGCAATCCGCGCCTACCATCATCCGGCCGCCGCATTCCGCCACCGCGCAGCCTGCGGCGCGCCCATCGCCCTTGCAGCAGCCGAGCCATGGCTCACTATCGGATACGGCCGCCTGGCTGGCCGTCGATGTCGAGCTGGATTCGCAGCCTTTGATCATGATGATCGACGACGAACCGACGACCACCGAAGTGCTGCAGATGTTTCTCGAATCCAGCGGCTACCGGAATTTTCTGGTCAGTAATGATTCGCGCGAAGCGCTGGCCTTGATGAGTCGTCAGCATCCAGACGTGGTTCTGCTCGATCTCATGATGCCCGAGATCGGTGGCTTCGACATTCTGACCGCAATGCGTGACAGCGAAACCTTGCGCCACACGCCAGTCATCATGCTGACTTCTTCGGTCGACGCCGAGACCAAGCTCACCGCCCTGCAGATCGGCGCGACGGATTTTCTCGGCAAGCCGGTCGACCCCAGTGAACTCGCGCTGCGCTTGCGCAATACTTTGAAGGCCAAAGCGCACCAGGATCGGCTCGCGCTCTGTGACAAGCTCACCGGGCTGCCCAACCGCATTTCTTTCCAGCAGCGCCTCAGCCTGGCCTTGGAGATGGCGACACGCACCGGCACGCACTGTGCGGTGATGCATGTCGATCCGGCGCGCTTCAAGAAGATCAACGAATCGCTCGGAAATGCCATGGGTGACCTGGTCTTGAAGGCCATCGCCCAGCGACTGGAAGGTCTTATCTTGCTTGGCGACAAAACTCTGGATTACGTGCCAAGCGTCTATCCCTTCGTGGCGCGGCTCGGCGCCGACGAGTTCGCCATTGTGTTACCGGACCAGCGGGATGTGGCGCAAGTCACGCGCCTGGCCGAGCAGGTGCGCAGTGCCTTCGGCCAGCCGTTCAATCTCGCCAACGAAGAACTGTTTGTGTCGCTCGGCATCGGCATCGCGATTGCGCCGCAAGATGGCCTCGACGCCGATACCTTGCTACAGAATGCCAGCGCGGCGACGGCCTCGGCAAAACAGCACAAATCAAAACGGCCAGCGTTTTATGCGCGGCATCTGAACGAATCCGTCAGCGACCGACTGCGCCTGGAGACTCTGCTTTACAAGGCCATCGAGCGCCAGCAGTTACATCTGGTCTTCCAGCCGAAAATCTGTCTACCGAGCGGGCGCGTGCTCGGCGCTGAGGCCTTGTTGCGCTGGAAGTTACCCGACCGAGGCTATGTCTCACCCGCCGAATTCATTCCGATCGCCGAAGAGACCGGCCTGATCATCGAAATCGGCTGCGCCGTCATCCAACAGGGTTGCACACAGCTGCGTGCCTGGGCCGCTAGCGGCTTGGCCGACCTCCATCTCGCGGTCAACGTCTCGACCTTGCAGTTTCAGACGCCGGGCTTCGCCGACCAGCTGGCTGGCGTGCTACAGCAAGGCGGCTTCGACCCTGCCCAGCTCACGATCGAGATCACCGAAAGCCTGCTGCTCGACAACAATGGTGAATCTTCACGCAAGCTCGAGCGTATACGCGGCTTGGGACCCAAGGTCTCCATCGATGATTTCGGTACCGGCTATTCCTCGCTCAGTTATTTGCGGCAGTATCCCATCGACGAACTCAAAATCGACCGCTCTTTCTTGGTCCGCCTGCCGGATGAACGTGGCAACCGCGCCATCGTTGAAGCCGTCGTGCATCTCGCCCATGGCTTGAATCTGAGCGTGGTGGCGGAGGGCGTCGAGACCGTTGCGCAGCTCGACTACCTGCGCAGCGTCGGATGCAATCAGATGCAGGGATTTCTCGCCTGCAAAGGTGTGCCGGTCGCGGAATTCCTCCAATTCGTGGAACTGCATCGCGCGCGCGGCTGGCAGCCGCAGCCGCCGTCACTGCACGTTCTATAGCCGGCGCGATTCGCGCCGCGTGGGGACTCTTGATTGAGTAGTTCCGACCAGCCCCGAACCCGCGCTTAGAAACTCAGATATCGTATCGGCCTGGCGGAAGTTCGTGCTGAACAACCCGCACGTCCGTCAGGTATACGTGCGTCTGGGCATTGCCGGTGCCAAGGTCTATGACGCCGGGCGGCTAGCGAATCCACGCTTGTCGATCGCGAGCCTCGCGTCCAACGCGAGCGGCGAAGACAATCAGCTGGGTTTCGAGCTGGTGCGGAGCTTCACTGACTGGTTGCTCTTGCCGGCGCGCAGCCGAGCCGTTGCGCTTGCTCAAGGTCAAACCACACGAGTTCGCGAATGGTCAATCGCCGCCTATTGCCGGCGCGAGTAAATTCGCAACTACAATGGCACAGCGATTCGCGGGGAGCCTGCCCTAGGCAGGTGCGGATCCCTGACCACAAGCGACGTTGAAGATCACCCAAGGGGAGAATTCGATGAACACGGACTGGCGGACTCGATACAAAGAAAAATTGCTGACGGTCGAAGCGGCCGCCGGCATGGTGCAATCCGGACAACGCGTTTTCACCTCGCTCGCGACTGCCGAGCCGCAATATCTCATCAAGGCGCTCTGCGCGCGCTGGCCGGTATTGCGCGACGTTGAAGTGTTGACAAGCAATACCATGCAGACCTATGGCTGGTTCGATAAGCAGTGCGGCGCGGCCTTCAAGATCGAAGCGAGCTACCTGTCGGGCTATTTGCGGCCGCTTTACCGCGAGAAACGTCTCGACTATCACATCGCTACCGTCTATTCGCCGGCCAAGACCTGCGGCGGCGGGCGTGCCTCGCCGCTGCTCGATGCCGATGTGTTGTTGGTGATGGTATCGCCACCGAACGACCAGGGCTTCTGCAGCTTCGGTGAGCAGTTGTGGTATTCGCGCGCCTGGGTGGAACGGGCGAAGCTCGTCATCGCTGAAGTGAACCCGTTGCTGATCCGCACTGGCGGTGACAATTATGTGCACGTGTCCGATCTCGATTACCTGGTCGAAGAGCCCGCGCCGATCCCGCCTTTCAGCCTGACGCTCGCGATCACGGCCGATGAGCAAGCAGCGGCGGAGAAGATCGGCACGCTGGTAGCATCGCTAGTGCACGACGGCGACACCATTCAGGTGGGTCTCGGCTCGGTCTCGATGGCGGTGGGATTTTATCTGCGCGAGAAAAACGACCTCGGCGTGCATTCCGAGATCATCACCTCATCGATGGTCGATCTGTATAAACGCGGGGTTATCACCGGTCGCCGCAAGACCCTCGACCCCGGCAAAATGATCGCGACCGGTATGTTTCTCGACCCGGACGATTATCCTTTCGTGGACGGCAACCCGGTCGTCGAACTGCGCGATGCGTTCTACACCAACAGCCCCGCCGTGATCGCGCAGAGCCACAACCAAGTGGCGATCAACAATGCCTTGTCAGTCGATTTCACCGGGCAGATCACCGCCGAGGCCTTCGGTCCGCAGATGTATACCGGCGTCGCAGGGCAACTCGATTTCGTGCTCGGCGCCTATTTGTCACCGGGTGGCCGCTCGATCACCGTGCTGCCTTCGACCGC
>JANLSI010000092.1:0-3185 GCA_031362345.1 Pseudomonadota bacterium | reverse complement strand
GCCTAACACGATGTCCTTAGCCAAAAAGGTTTGCAGGATCTCGCGGCCACCCTCAATAACGGCCGCCGCTGCGGGATGCTTGAGTTCTACAGCGATCGCTGCCCGGCCAGATGTAAAGCGTGTCTGACCAGGGTCCTTAGTTCCCCGCCTCGCGCCGCGGGCGCATGTGCGGGAACAGCAGCACGTCGCGTATCGAGGCAGAATCGGTCAGTAACATCACCAGGCGATCGATGCCTATGCCTTCACCGGCGGTCGGTGGCATGCCGTATTCGAGCGCGGTGATGTAATCCTGGTCGTAGGGCATGGCCTCTTGATCGCCCGAGGCCTTGGCTGCGACCTGCGTACGGAAGCGCTCAGCCTGATCGTCCGGGTCATTCAATTCGGAAAAGCCATTGGCGATCTCCCGCCCGGCGACAAAGAATTCGAAGCGATCGGTCACGAAGGGGTCGTCATCGTTGCGGCGCGCGAGCGGTGAGACTTCGGCCGGATAGTGGGTGATGAACAGCGGCCCTTCGAGCTTAGGCTCGGCAGTCTTCTCGAATATCTCGATCAGTATCTTGCCACGCCCATAGGCGTTATCGAGCGGCACGTCGAGGCGCGCCGCCAGCGCGCGTGCGCCCGTGTCAGTCTCAAGTTCAACGGCACTGACCGCGGGGTTATAAGCGAGGATCGCCTCTTTCACCGTCATACGCGCAAAGGCGTGACCGAAGTCGTAGGTCTTGCCCTGGTATTGCACAAGGCTGCTACCAAGCACCGCCATGGTCAAATCCCGCAACATAGTCTCGGTGAGATCGATCAGATCGCGATAATCCGCATAGGCCGCGTAGAACTCGAGCATCGTGAACTCGGGATTGTGGCGCGTCGAAAGACCCTCGTTGCGGAAATTACGATTGATCTCGAACACCCGTTCAATGCCACCCACCACCAGGCGCTTGAGATAGAGCTCAGGGGCGATACGTAGATAGAGATCCATATCGAGGCTGTTGTGGTGCGTGATAAAGGGTCGTGCCGCAGCACCGCCGGCCATCACTTGCATCATCGGTGTCTCGACTTCGAGATAGCCGCGAACGTTCAGAAAGCGACGGATGAACTCGATGACCGCGGTACGCATGCGAAATACCGCGCGCGTGGCGTCGTTCATGATCAAGTCGAGATAACGCTGGCGATAGCGGGCCTCAAGATCGGTCAGGCCATGCCATTTGTCCGGTAACGGTCGCAGTGCCTTGGTTAGCAGGCGGACCTTGTCGACCATGATAGACAGCTCGCCCTTCTGGGTGCGGAACACCACACCCTCGGCGCCGACGATGTCGCCTAAGTCCCATTTCTTGAAGTCTTCATAGACACCTTCCGGCAGCCGATCGCGTTTCACGAACAGCTGGATCTGCCCGCTCATATCCTTGATGTGGGCAAACGAGGTCTTGCCTTGCACGCGCTGGGTCATCATGCGACCGGCCACCGCCACGCGTAGCGGCGTGGCTTCGAGATCGGCGGCGCTGACCGCCGCAAAACGCTCATGCAATTCGCCCGCCAAAGCATCGCGTCGGAAATCGTTGCTATAGGCATTGCCGCGCGCGCGCATTTGCTCAAGCTTGGCGCGCCGCTGCGCGATGAGCGCCACCTCGGAGCCCGATTCTTCGTGATCAGTCATCTTGAACCCTACAGCCCCATTTTCAGGCTAGCTTCGATGAACATGTCGAGACCGCCATCCAACACCGCCTGCGGGTTACCGGTTTCGACCTCGGTGCGCAGATCTTTGATGCGCGACTGATCGAGCACGTAGGAGCGGATCTGATGGCCCCAGCCGATATCGGACTTGCTGTCCTCGATAGCCTGCTGGACCTCCTGACGCTTGAGCATTTCCTGCTCGTAGAGTTTCGCGCGCAACATTTTCATCGCCTGATCGCGATTCTTGTGCTGCGAACGCTCGTTCTGACACTGCACGACGGTATTGGTCGGCAAATGCGTGAGGCGCACCGCCGAGTCGGTCTTGTTGACGTGCTGGCCGCCGGCGCCGCTGGCGCGATAGGTGTCGACGCGCAAGTCCGCCGGATTGATCTCGATGTGGATGTTGTCATCGATTTCCGGCGAGACAAACACCGAGGAGAAAGAGGTATGGCGGCGATTGCCCGAGTCAAAGGGTGACTTACGTACCAAGCGGTGCACTCCGGTCTCGGTGCGCAGCCAGCCGAAGGCATATTCGCCGGTAAACTTCACTGTCGCGCTCTTGATGCCCGCCACTTCGCCGGACGAGGCTTCGAGCAATTCCGGGCTGAAGCCGCGGCGCTCGCCCCAGCGCAGATACATGCGCAACAACATCTCGGCCCAGTCCTGCGCCTCGGTGCCGCCGGAGCCGGATTGGATATCGAGGTAGGCATTATTGGCATCCATCGGGCCGGCAAACATGCGGCGGAATTCGAGATCGGCGAGCTGCGCCTCGGCGGCGGCAAGGTCCTTCTGGACCGATGTCGCCGTATCGACGTCGTCTTCGTCAGCCGCGAGATCGAGCAAGTCTGAAGCGTCGATCAGACGCTGTGAAAGTTTGTCCAGGGTATGCACGACGCGCTCCAGTGCGACGCGCTCGCGCCCCAACTCTTGCGCGTGTTCGGGTTTGTCCCAGACCTTGGGTTCAGCGAGTTCCCGCTCGACCTCAACCAGACGTTCGGCTTTTTCAGCGTAGTCAAAGATACCCCCGTAACGCGTCGATGCGGGACTGCATGTCTTTGATGGCGTTATAGGTAGGATTGAGTTCCATGACGACCTGTCAGTGTTGTTGGCAAAGCGGCGTCATTGTAGCGGCTGCATCGACAATGACCAACCGCGCGGACCTCACACCGCAGTCGCGTAGTCCACCAGCAGCGCCGAACGCGATCGCTGCAACGGTGGCACGGCCGTCGCGCGGCGCCAGCACCAGGCGCGCATGTTTGCCACCCACCACGCGGCGGTCCTCGATACGGAACCGGCCTTCGAAGCGTGGCTCGGGAAAACCCTGCCCCCACGGTGCGATGCTTGCGAGTTCACGCGCAAGGGTGAGCGAAAACTCGCCTGCGACCAATTCGCCATCGGTATCGATACGACGCTCGCGCGTCTGTGCGTCGAGCGAGGCTGCCACCTGAATAGCGAAGGCGTGGCGGAAAGCCGCCAGATCGTCGCGCGCCAGCACCAGTCCCGCCGCCATCGCATGGCCG
>JANLSI010000089.1:0-4986 GCA_031362345.1 Pseudomonadota bacterium | reverse complement strand
TTGATCAGCGCTTCCGCGTCGGTGATGACGCGCCAGAAGTCTGCAATCAAGAGGTCCTTGGCGGCATTGGTCGAGGAATGGTCCATATGCTTCTCCGTTCGTGATAAATACGATGATTGATAGATGCGTTGGACCTCATTGCGAATCGCAATACTAGAAAAAGGCCGAGGCGACCTCGCGCAAAGGCGCGAATATTGTCGCGATCGCCGCGGCGATTCGAACGCGCTCGCCGCTAGCGGCGTGCCAGCATCAGCGATGCGCCGGCGGCGATGGTCGCAACCCCGGCCCAGATCGGAATGTTCACGGTCTTAGTGTCACGCACTGTCAACTCCAGAGGTCCGATCTTCGCTTCCTGGGTATTCTTGGTGTAACTGAAACCGCCGTAGATCAGGGCGAGTAGCCCGCCGACGATCAATAACAACGCGAGTATCTTGGTGCCGTTCATGGGACGTTCTCCTCGGTATGACGAATTCGATGCCTGATAGCACATCCGCTCAGCGCTAGAGGCGACGGCCCTGCACGACGCGCAACAGGATGACGATGATGGCCACCACTAACAGAATATGAATGAATCCACCGATGGTGTAGGAAGACACCAGGCCTAACAGCCAAAGCAGAATGAGTACGATAGCAAGTGTTTCGAGCATGGTGTGTACTCCCATCGAAAACAGTGCGGAGCCTGCGCAAAGCGCGCGGCGTCGTTTATCAACTTCGCTCACCACGCTCGACCCGGGACCAGCCCTTGGTAGCGGTGTGCAGCATCTCGCCGGCTATCATCTGCGCAGCTGCGACATTTCTCTGTATGCCAACGCACCGATGGCCAGAAGAATGAATCAGATGGCGACGCCGAACAGCGCGCCGGCGAGCGCCGTAACCCCCATCGCAAGCGCGCCCCAGAACGTCACCCGCCAGGCACCCTGCCAAACTGAGGCACCACCTATGCTGGCGGATAGCGCGCCGAGCGCAGCCAGGAACAGTAGCGAGGCGAGCGCGATCGACAAAATCTGATGCGCTTGCGTGCCGAGTGCGACGACGGCCATCGGCAGCAACGCCCCGACCGAGAAGCTCGCCGCCGACGCCAGCGCGGCCTGGACCGGCCGGGCTACCGTCAGTTCGCTGCGGTTCAATTCGTCTCGCGCATGCGCACCGAGTGCGTCGTGCGCCATCAACTGGGTGGCAACCTGCACGGCCAAGTCGCGGTCCAGGCCACGCTCGACATAAATTTCCTGCAATTCCCGCAACTCGCCCTGCGGGTCTTGCGCGAGTTCAATCCGTTCGCGTTCGAGGTCGGCGTTCTCGGTGTCCTGCTGGGAATGCACCGAGATGAACTCCCCGGCCGCCATCGACATCGCCCCTGCGATGAGGCCGGACACGCCGGTTACGAGCATCACGCGATGGGTGGCGCCAGCCGCCGCGACGCCGATGAGCAGACTCGCAGTCGAGACGATACCGTCATTCGCGCCCATCACGGCCGCCCGCAGCCAGCCGATGCGCGCGCTGCGGTGTCGCTCGGCATGACGCCGGAGATACCTCATCGCAGCTCGCTGTCAGCCATCGGCAGCAGGCCGTGGCTGCGTACCCCGCCTGCCGACGCAGGGCTGTCCGTCGCGCGCAGTGTCAAGGCGGCGAGTGAGACAATCTCAATCTGGCGGCCGTGCACCGCGACCACGCCCTCATCTTCGAGTCGTCGGAATGCGCGACTCACCGTCTCACAGGCCAGGCTCAAATGGCTCGCGATGTCGTAACGCGACATCGGCAAGAACAGCTTATCCCGTGAGCGGTGCAGTGCTGCCATGCGTGCGCCTATCTCAATCAGGAAATCCGCGAGCCGCGCCGTCGCGGCGACGCGGTTGAGCCGCAGTCGCGCGCCGCGCTCCAGATCGTAGGAGTTCGACATTTTGCTGAATACGCCGCGCAGCAGATCGCGATTAGCGCTGCATTGTTGTTCGAAGACGTCGGCCGGTAATTCGCACACGCTGCTACGCTCAAGGAGCTCGACCGATTCAGCATAGCGCTCGCGCGCAAGCGACGAAACGCCGATCAGATCGGTGGGGAAATAGAACATCGTGACACAGCCCTTGCCCTGCTCATCGGCCACCATCGCCTTCGCGGAACCCGAGCGCAGCAGATAGTAGGAGCGACGTGGTTCACCGGCGCGATAGACGAAGCTGCCCTTGGCACGCACCACACTGGCGAGGTCCGGATGCGGATTGCCGAACGCATCGTTGCCGACCGTGCGCGGTGGCAGGCAGGACAGATGCAGG
The DNA here is from genome assembly GCA_031362345.1 of Pseudomonadota bacterium. Lineage (GTDB taxonomy): Bacteria > Pseudomonadota > Gammaproteobacteria > JADJYF01. The sequence continues at coordinate 2,722 of JANLSI010000089.1, read as the reverse complement.
TGACAGGCGGCGCATCCGCCCGATTTAGTTGCAACGGTGTGGAGGTGCATTGGGTATCCGTGGCCTGTCGGGGTCTTCAGTCTTAGCTGCTTGCGGTAGTTCGTCAAACGCGAAACAGGTGAACGACCGCGCGGTAGGCCTGCCCCAAGTCGGTCGGGTCATGGACAACACGCATCGCCACGCGTCTCGACGACTTCGAACCCGTCCATGGGCTTGCTGGTCATACGGTGAACTGGATTGACGGCCTCGAACGCCGCGCAAAGAACCGCAGGTGACCGACCCCGCCAGCCAGCAGTGGCGACAGTGTCCTTGCTGCCGTTTACATGCGTCTGTACGCAATCGCACCCATGCGAGTTTCGCTGAGGGTCGGCGTGACGCCTCCAGTGTGCTATCGCACAGACCATCTCAGGCGCGCAACGTAGCGTGAAATCGCGCCATGCGACGCTGTTATCGCGATGCCGACGAGGATAGTCCATGACTTTGTCGCGATGTCGGCTGCACTTGCGAACCACGCCGATGAAGCAAGCTTCTTCACTGGCTACGAATAGTTGCTGCGCGCGCTCACGCCCATGACCAATGCGGCGCAACTCACGCAAACCACGCCTCTGGTCATCGCCTTGGCGGGATCATGGACTGCGCGCGGTCTCGGCACGCTGGAGGCGCAACTGCTGGCCGTCACGGCGCCGAGCAAAGGCAGCCTGGTGATCGAGGCGGCCGGCGTGACTGCGCTCGACACCGCCGGCGCCTGGTCGGTACAGACGCTGGTGCAACGTCTACGCGCGCAGGGCGCGCAGGTCACACTGCACGCCATGCCGGCGCAGTTCAGCGGTCTGCTTGAGGCCGTCGAACAGCATCTGGGCGAACGCATCACGACGCCGCCCACCGCCCCGCCGCCGGGCACGCTGGCCATGCTCGGGCGCGGGGCGGTGGCGCAATGGACGCAGACGCTCGCGCTGCTCAGTTTCGTGGGTGAATGTGCGCTGGTAGGCGTCGGCTGCCTGCGCCATCCGACACGCATCCGCTGGCGTCCGATCCTCTACAACCTACGTACAGCCGGCTTCGATGCCCTGCCGATAGTCGGGCTGCTGGCCTTCCTGCTGGGCGTTGTGGTTGCCTATCAGGGTGCCGACCAGTTACAGCGATATGGTGCCAATATCTTCGTCGCGGATCTGGTCGGTATGTCGATGCTGCGTGAATTCGCACCGCTGATCACGGCGATCATCATTGCTGGACGGTCGGGCGCGGCCTATGCCGCGCAGATCGGCACCATGGCCGTGACCGAGGAGATCGACGCAATGCGCACCATCGGCATTGCGCCGCTCGAGATGCTGGTGTGGCCGAAAATCGTTGCGCTGGTGATCGCGCTGCCACTCCTCACCGTGCTCGCCGATGGGCTCGGTGTATTCGGTGGCATGATCATGGCGCGCGCGCAACTCGGCGTTGGCTTCCCCGAATTCCTCGACCGCTTGGTCAAGGCCATCAGCCCCACCGACTACCTGATCGGCATCGGCAAAGCGCCGGTATTCGCCATGATCATTGTCATCATCGGCTGTTTTCAGGGGTTTCAAACTCACGGCGGCGCCGACAGCGTCGGTCGCCACACCACCCATAGCGTGGTGCAGTCGATATTCCTGGTGATCGTCGCGGACGCACTATTCTCGGTAGCGTTCAGTGCCCTCGAACTCTGAGGTGGCAAGCGCCGCAGCCGATCCCGGCACCGAGGCTGTGGTCGAAATTCGTAATGTGTCCACCCGCTTCGGCGCGCATGTTGTGCATACGGATCTCAATTTCGCGGTGCATCACGCTGAAATCTTCGCCCTGATCGGTGGCAGCGGATCGGGCAAATCCACCCTCCTGCGAGAAATGATCCTGCTGCAGCGCCCCGATACGGGAAGTATTCGTGTGCTGGGCGTCGAACTCGAAAATATTGCAGCCGATGCCGCACTGGAATTGCGCCGGCGCTGGGGCGTGATGTTTCAGCACGGCGGTCTGTTCGGCGCCTTGACCGTCCATGAGAACATCGGGCTACCGTTGCGCGAACACACCACGCTGTCGGAATCCTTGATCGACGAGGTGGCGACCTGGAAGCTCGCGATGGCCGGGCTCGATGGCGCGGTCGGCGCACAATATCCGGCGTCCCTGAGTGGTGGCATGCTTAAGCGCGCGTCCTTGGCACGGGCGCTGGCCCTCGATCCTGAGTTGCTGTTCCTGGATGAACCAACCGCCGGCCTCGACCCTGACAGTGCCGGCGCGGTCCAGGAACTGGTGCTCGAACTGCGCGAACGCTTCCGGCTCAGCATTGTGATGATCACTCATGACCTTGATCTGGTGTGGGGGGCAGCCGACCGCGTGGCTGTGCTTGGCGCAGGCAAGGTGCAGGGCATCGGTTCCATGCAGGAACTGGCGCGCCTGGCTAATCCCGTCGTGCGTACGTTCTTCGACGGCCCACGAGGCAGACGAGCGCCCCCCTCGGGAGCCCATAATGGCGACCCACAAGGCGACCACACCATCGAGAAAACAACATCGAAACCAAGGTGAACTACGTATTGGTCGGTGTCTTCGTCGTGCTGCTCGGCGGCAGTTTTCTGGCCGGCCTGTTGTGGTTGGCATCCGGCGGTGCATGGCAGAAAAAATACGATATCTATCTAGCCGTCGAGAACGAATCAGTCGCCGGCCTCAATCTCAATGCGCCGGTCAAATATAACGGCGTGGATGTCGGCAA
>JANLSI010000082.1:0-1519 GCA_031362345.1 Pseudomonadota bacterium | reverse complement strand
CGAGTGCCCCGTGCGATGTGATCATCAACGCTACCAGCCTCAGCCTGCAAGGTGACACGCCGTTAATAGCGGCGGGTATCCTGCGCGCCCAAACGCTGTGCTACGACATGGTGTACGGCTCCAAGCCCACCAGTTTCATGGCATGGGCATTAGCCGCTGGCGCCCTGCGGGTCTTTGACGGTCTCGGTATGCTGGTCGAGCAGGCGGCCGCTGCGTTTACGATCTGGAACGGATTTGAGCCGCGTACAGCGCCGGTTATCGCGATATCGCGTGAGCGGCTTGCGGCCGGCGTCTGAGAGCGGCAATCGGCATCGCCCACCATGACGCTAGCGATTGTTCAGATCGGCTGAAAAAAAATCCGCTCTGAAGCTAGTTCTGCGCTTGCTATTTACTGCCACCTACCAGCTCAAAACAGCGTGTCCGGTGCCCGGGTGTTGCGTGTTATGCACATCCCAACGGAGCTGCCGGCACTTCTTGGGTACTTACCGAATTTTGACGCGATTTCACACGCAGTATCATTTTTAATACATTGATATTTATATTATTGTTAATAAATCGACTAATTCTTCGCCGATCCGATTGGAAATGCTTCAAGGGTATTGAATAGGCCTCTCCTCACACCGTTCATGCACAGGGTTATCCACAGAAACTGTGGGTAACGTGAATGTCATGATTAGCTGCGGCGACGCAGCAAAAATGTGCGCGTCGCGTCTATCGAACGCGAGGACCGGACAGGCCAGGGCAGCGGTTTCTCGTTAGCCTCGGGTGGCCTCGGTGAGGCGCACGAAGTCCGCCACACTCAATTGTTCAGCACGTGCACCAGGGTTGATCTCGGCGCGAGCGAACGCGGCGGCATCGGCATGTCCGCGCAGGGCGTTGGCGATGGTTTTGCGCCGTGCAGAGAAGGCCAGGCGCACGGTGTTGGCCAATCCCTGCTCGAAGGCCTCGTCGAGGGCCTGACCATGGGGCACGAGCTCCACCACGCTGGAGTCAACTTTGGGCGGTGGCCAGAAGCTGTCCGGACCTATCTCGAGAATGGACCGCACCGAACAGCGGCGCTGCACCATCACGCTGAGTCGGCCATAGTTGCGACGGCCCTCGGTGGCTGCCATGCGCTCGGCGACTTCGCGTTGCACCATCAGCACCATGCGGCGAAAGGTCGTGGTGTGGGCCAGCAGGCGCATGATTAGCGGCGTGGAGATGTTGTACGGCAGGTTGCCTAGCACCTTCCAGCCGCCGTCGGCTGGGGGCAAGGCAGCGAAATCGAATTTGAGCACGTCGCCACTATGTAGTTGGAAGTTACTGGCATTGACAAAGCGGGCGCTCAGCCGCACGACCAGATCGCGGTCGATTTCGATGGCCAGCACCTCGGCGCCACTGTCGACCAAATGACCCGTTAGCACGCCTTCGCCGGGCCCGATTTCGATTAGCTTCTCGCCAGCACGGGGATCGGTGGCGCGGATGATCTGGTCGACGGCATACGAATCCACCAGGAAGTGCTGTCCGAAGCGCTTGCGCG
>JANLSI010000077.1:0-2034 GCA_031362345.1 Pseudomonadota bacterium | reverse complement strand
GGTCTATCGTCTACATTGTTATTGCAACTAAGAATGATTAGTATTCAAAAACTACCGGGCCCCAAAGTCCGAGACCGAGGTCGCGAAGCAACGTGGTTACCCTACCGAATCTCAAGCCAGGCGACCGCGCGATCATCGTTTCCATTGATGCCGATGATCCCCACACCACTGCGCGTCTTGCCGCCCGCGGCATCGTGCCGGGCACCAGTCTCGGCGTATTGCGCGCCGGCGACCCGGTCCTGATCGGTATCGATAACGAGCGCTGGGCCATCAACCGCAGCGAAGCGGCCAGCATCCACGTTCACTTGGAACCGCGCCGCCGCCGCTCGCTGTTCGGCCTGCTCAGCCGCCCATGACAACCACGCTCGCGACCCTGCGTCCCGGCCAAACGGGCGTCGTGGAAGGGTTCTCTGAAATCGACGAAACCGCCCAGCGCCTCATGCAGATGGGCGTGGTTGAAGGGATCGAAATCGAAGTGCTGCGTTACGCCCCGGCCGGCGACCCCATGGAGGTGCGCGTGATGGGTTACGCCCTTTCGCTACGTGGCAAGGAAGCGGCCAACGTCCTGGTAAGCCGCGTCAGCTGAACTGTCCATGAGCGCTCTTCCCTCGTCTGAGACGATGCCGGTGGTCGTCACCCTCGGCAACCCCAACACCGGCAAGAGCACGCTGTTCAATTGCCTGACCGGGCTGCGCCAGAAGGTTGGCAACTATCCCGGTGTCACCGTCGAACAGGTGTCGGGCTATACCGAGGTCGCAGGCCGCCAGGTACGGCTGGTGGACGTGCCCGGCACCTATTCCCTGGCGGCGATGTCGCCCGACGAGATGATCGCCGTCGACGTTCTGCGCGGCGGTATCACGGACCTGCCGCCGCCGGCGGCCGCCATCATCGTGGTCGACGCCACCAATCTGCGCCGTAATCTGTTTCTCGCCAGTCAGATCCTCGAAGCCGGTGTGCCCACGCTGATTGCACTGAACATGATCGATCGCCTGAGCAATGAAGGCGTGAGTCTCGATATCGAGGCCTTGGCGCAGCGCCTCGGCGTACCAGTGGTGCCTATATCCGCCGCCAGCGCGATCGGCATAGACCAACTCAAGACCGCTCTCGACGGCGTGCTGCGCGCGCCGGCCGCCCCGCATCTGGTCTTGAACCCGGCGCTCGAAAGCGCCGTCACCGAGCTCACGGCGCGTCTCGCCGAGCGCGGCGTGTGCGCAAGCGCTATTGAACTGCGCCGCGCACTGATCGATGCCGGGGGTTACGCCGAACAACGACTCACCCGAGGTGTGGGTAGCGATCTGAGCGCGATGCTTGCCGAGCTGCGCCAGCAGGTCGGCGGCGGACGCAATCTAGCCACGCTTGAGGCGCGCGACCGCTACAGTTGGATACAGGCGCAACTCAAAGGTGTCGAAGTACGCGGGCCGACCCCGCGCCGCGCGGTGGTCGATGCCGTCGACAAGTGGGTCAATCATCCGATCATTGGCACGCTGCTGTTCGGCCTGGTGATGGCGATGGTCTTTCAAGCCGTATTCGCCTGGGCGGCACCCTTGGTCGACGCCATCGACTACATGACCAGTGCGCTCGGCAACGCCGTCACCGCCAGCCTGCCGCCCAGTCTCTTTGCGCGTTTTCTGGCCGAAGGCGTGATCGCCGGGGTCGGCAGCGTGGTGGTGTTCCTGCCCCAGATCATCATCCTCTTCACCTTCATCATCATTCTCGAAGACACCGGTTACATGGCACGCGCGGCGTTCCTTATGGACCGCGCCATGCGCGCCCTGGGCCTGTCCGGGCAGTCTCATCTCGATTGTCGGTTGCACGAATTCGATCCATGGGTCGGAGCATAACATCCTGTGGCGAAAGCGCTATCGTGCGACGCGACGCTAATTCTTCGTGGAATCCGCCCCCAAGGCAACTCGACTTGTCAGTGCGAAGCGCACAAGCAGTAGGCTCAAGGAACTACAATGACACTACACATCCACGGCTCTTAACCCGTCTCCCCATACTTGTAACAAAAACTGAGATGACACTGCGAAGAAC
>JANLSI010000062.1:0-12632 GCA_031362345.1 Pseudomonadota bacterium | reverse complement strand
GCACCATGCGCGTGACATCGTCGTTGTAATAAGTCGCCCAGCGCTCGACCAGGGCCTGGGTAGAGTGTGTATCGCTCATCGCGCTTGCCCTTGTTTGCTTGCTGTCAGCCTATCGCGCGATCCTGGCTCGCCCAGCACGGCGCGCGCAATTCCTTCTTCGCTATCTTGCCGCTGCCGGTCATGGGAAAGGCGGCATAGAACTCAACGCTTTTGGGCAGCTTATAGCTGGCCAAAAGCGGTCGGCAGTAGGCTAGCAAGTCTTCGGCGCTGAGTTGCTGGCCGTTCTTCAACACCACGCAAGCTTTTACCGCTTCGCCCCAGCGTGCGTCCGGCACACCGATCACGGCGACTGCCGGATGGGTTGATATCACCGACTCGATTTCAGTCGAATAGATGTTCTCACCGCCAGAGACGATCATGTCCTTCAGGCGGTCGTGTATGTAATAGAGCCCCTCTTCATCGCGGATCGCGATGTCGCCGCTCTTGTACCAGCCGCGTTGGAATACCTCGGCCGTTATTTCCGGCTTTTTCCAATAACCACTGGCCAGCGAGGGCGAACGCACCCATAGCTCGCCGGGTTGGCCATCGGCGACGTCCTGCCCGGCCTCGTCGACAATGCGTAACGCGATCAAGGGCAAGGGGCGGCCGCAGGCCTTGAGTTTGTCTTCCCGTTCGAGATCGTGTTCGGTGGGACGCAGCAAGGTGACCGCACCGGAGGTCTCGGTCGCGCCGTAGAACTGCATGAACTCGCAGGGCATGGCCTGCAGGGCGCGCTTGATCAGGCCAAGCGCGATCGGCGAACCGGCGTACATCACCAGGCGCAAGGAGGAAAAATCGGCACTCGTCGCGTGCGGATGGTCGAGCAGCATCTGAATCATGGCGGGCGCGAAAGCGGTGATGGTCGGCTTGAGGGTCGAGATCGAGTGCAGGGCCGCGCCCGGCTCGAATTGCCGCTCAATCACCACCGCCATGCCGTTGTACATCGATTGCAGGGACAGGCCGATGGCGAGCAGATGGAAGTTCGGTAAGGCGACTAGGAAGCGATCTTCGGCCCGCCATTCGAAGGCCGGCTCGAAATGTTCGCACAGGCGCATGTGATTGAAGTTGTCGTGAGTGATGACCACGCCCTTGGGCTCGCCGGTGGTGCCCGAGGTGTAGAGCTGGATGGCGCCGGCTTCCATCGCGACTGCCGGCAAAGCACTGTCCGGAAGATCCGCCAGCCAGCGGCGCAGTGGGTCGTCCTCGCCGCGTGAACGGTCGACTTCCTGCGTGCGGAAAGCGAGCCCGGTGGCCTTGACCATGGCCGCCCACAGCGTCGCGAATTCCGGTTCGACGAAAGCCAGGCGCGCGTCGGTATCAGCCAGCACGCGGCATAGCTCGGGCTCCGACAGCCGCCAATTCAAGGGGCAGAAGCAGGCGCCACTCTTGGCCGTGCCGTACAGGGCGAGGAAGAAATCGTCGGAGTTCTTGCCCAGATACACCACGCGTTCGCCAGACGTGATACCGACGGCGAGCAGGCCATGGGCGAGGCGTGAACTTTGCGTATCGAGCTCGGCATAGGTGGTGACGTGCGCGCCGTAGACCAAGGCCGGACGCTCGCCGGCGCAGCGTGCGTAGTAGCTGACATAGTCGCCGAGCGTACGGATTTCCTTGTAGACCCACATCGTCCAGACCTCTGTTGCCGCGAATGAAATCAGTCGCGCCAAGGCGACCGCAAAGAAATCGTAATCATGCGTACTATATGGTAGGTTCTGGAAATCGAACAGGGCGAGCGCCAAGCGCGAAAGGAACAGGAAGATGATTACGAATCAGGACATGCGCTACCACCCCGACGCGATGGCCGCGCTCACCGAGCCTGCTACCCGCCACAGCTGGGCCGAGACTTTCTTCATGCCCTTCGCGGTGCCGGAAGTCGGACTGTTCGGCAGCGCCTATGTGATGGCGCGGCCGGGGGTGGGTGTCACCACCAGCGATATCAAGATTTACCAAGGCCTAGGCCGTTCGCGCCTCGACGCCTTGTATTCAGACAACCAGACCCAGATCCCGGCGCCCGTCGAGTTCCGGCAATTCTCGTTGCCGACTGGCTTGTCCTGCGATTTGAGCGCAGGCCCCGAGCGCTATCAACTGACTTACGAAGGTATCGATGACACGCGCTTCGAACTGCAGGCCGATGCCGTGATGCCGGCCTATGACATTCATGACCCGGCCATGGACCCGATGGCGCGCAAGAGCTACGACGAGCGCGCCGCCAGCTCGGGCTATGGTGCGGCCTATGGTGGCCACTACGATCAGCTGTGTCGCATCAAGGGCAAGCTCACCGTGCGCGGTGAGCACTTCGACATCGACTACATCGATTGCATGGATCGCTCGTGGGGTGTGCGCCCCGAGCGCGCCCTGCAACCGATGGCGTGGCTGCATGCGATCTTTGGCGAGGACTATGCCTTCCACAGCATCTGGTCCATGAATTACGACAACCCGTCCGATGCACAGCACAGCTTCGCCCACGGCTTCGTGCTCGATAGTGGCAAGGTTTACGGCTGCACCGCCGGCAAGGTGATAGTGACGCGCGATGGCATGTGGGGCGCGCATTACGAATTGTTTGCTACCGATGAGCGCGGTACGCAGCATCATTTCCTCGGCGCGCCCATTGCCTCGGGCTTGTGGGAACCCTATGGCTGTGTCGGCGTGCCCAATGTGCTCAATCGCTTCGTGTCGGACACCGGACGCATAGGCTACGGCGAGGTACAAGAGGGCTGGTTCTACGATACCTATTTGCGGCTGCGCGCCGCTGGCAAGCTGTAGGCGCACAGCGGGCATGAACGCTGTGCAAGCCGCTGCACCGATCACGCGTTGGGATCGTGACGATATCGAAACGCGGGTCGCCCACGTGCTGGCACGTAAGATGGCACGCCGCGGCAGCGGCGCCTACAGCGCGCGCAGCGATGCCCAAGTCACGGCGCAACTCACTGCCTTGTTTGCCCATGAAGGTTTATCCGGCGTGCGTATCAGCGCGCTTGCGCGTATGACCGGTGGCGCATCGAAAGAACAATTCGCTTTCACGCTTAGTCACCATGGGGCGGCGGCGCCCGAGCGTCTGGTGCTGCGCATGGATCCCTGGATGGGCATCGTCGAGACCTGTCGCGGTCGTGAAGCGCAGTTGCTCGCCGCCTTCGCCGGCGTGGTGCCGGTGCCGCCGCTGCGATTTGTCGATGCCGACGGTGATTATCTCGGCCAGCCCGGCTTGATCACGCGCATGGTGCCCGGCACTACCTCGCCCACCGACATCGCTGCGACGGCGGTATCTGGCGTTGGTATTCGCTTCGACCACTGGATAGCCAAGCTCGCCCCGCAATTCGTGGACAATCTCGCGCGCATTCATGCTTTCGATTGGTCTCGCGCCGACTTGTCTTACTTCGATGCGCCAACGCCCGGCACCAAGCAAGCGGCCTTGCGCCAAGTGAACTGGTGGGCGCGGGTCTGGCAGCAGGATTGCGAGGAGGCTGACCCACTCGCGACCCTGGTCGAGCGCTGGTTGCGTGAGAACGCACCGCTGTGTGCGCAGCCGGTGCTGGTGCATGGCGACTACCGCATTGGCAATTTCATGTTTGTCGAGCCGAGCGGTGAGTTCAGCGCCGTGCTCGATTGGGAACTCGCCCACCTCGGCGACTTCCACGAAGATCTCGCGTGGAGCGTGCAACGCTTGTTCGGCACGCCGCGCGCCGATGGCGAATTGCTGATCTGCGGTCTCCTGCCCCGTGAGGAATTCTTCACCCGCTACACGCAGGCGACGGGCGCCGTGATCGATCTCGATACCATCCGCTATTACGAGGTCTTGAACGCCTGGAAGTGCGTTGTCATCAACAGTGCCTCGGCCTGCTGCGCGGCACGGCTAGGCCAGAGTCATCAGGATCTGGTGCTGACTTGGTTGGCGCTGTGCACGGCGGTGTTTTCGGACCAGATCAACGAACTCATGCGCGACGACTTGCGATGAATCCCGATCTCGATCTGCGCTTACAGTCCATGCTGAAGGCCTTGTCCGACGTCATCTTGCCGGCGATTCCCGCCGATCAGTCGCTGGCGCGCGATCAGGCTAAGCTCGTGATGGGCCATCTGACCGTGATCGCCGCGCACTGGAAGCACGCGCTCAACTACGAACTCGAAAACCTGCGTCTGGCCTGTGAACTGGCGGGGGAGCTGGCCGGCATGAGTCTTGAGCACGCGCTGGGTGACGAATTGAACACCGCTGTCGCGCAGGCCGACGCGCTGGACCGCAGCGACTATGACGCGGTCAGTGCTGCCCATCGGGCCTTGAAGCGGATCATCGACCGTGTTATCTCCGCCGATCACAGTCGCGCACCCATGTCACCGGCGCTCATGACCGCAGTGCTGCGCTACAGCGCGCGCCGCGCGACGCGCGAACGCATCTGGCATCGCGGCGCCGGTCTCGATCCCGATACCGCCAAGCTGCCGCCCATTGCCTCTTTGTTCGCGCGCGAACCGCCCTGATCCACGGCCGTCAGACTTCGCCATTTCCCCTGCAGAGAGACTCGACATGGAAAATCCAATGAACCTCGCCGGCCGTGTGATCATCGTCACCGGCGCCGCGCAGGGTATCGGTCGCGGTGTGGCCTTGAAGGCCGCCGGGCTCGGTGCGACCCTCGCCCTGGTCGATGTCAACGGCGATGGCGCGCGTGAAACAGCCGCCATGATAGGTGCAGCCGCCGAAGTCCACGTCGGCAGCGTCGCCGACCCGGCCTTCGTGCAGCAGACGGTCGAAGCCGTGGTGACCAAGCACGGCACTATCAACGGCCTGTTTAATAATGCCGGCATCATCCGCACCGCCATGATTCACAAGATGTCGCTCGCCGACTGGCAGGCCGTCATCGACGTCAATCTGAGCGGCGTCTTCTATTGCCTGCAGGCAGTTGGGCGGCACATGCTGGAGCGCGCGGAGGCAGGCGAGAAAGCTTCGCGACGCATCGTCAATGTCTCGTCGGTAGCGGGCCGACGCGGCACCATCGGCCAGATCAATTACGGGGCGGCTAAGTCAGGCGTGCTTGGCATCACCATGAGTGCGGCACGCGAATGGGCACGTTTCGGTATCTGCGTGAATAGCGTGTGTTTCGGCGCGGTGGAAACACCCATGACGGCAGTGATCCGCAGTCCGAAATTCATCGAACGCACCATGGCTGCCATTCCCATGGGCCGTATTGCGCAGCCCGCCGAAGTGGCCGAGCCGTGTTGCTTCCTGTTATCCGATGCGGCGAGCTATATCACTGGCCAACATCTGAATGTCGACGGCGGTTCGCAGATCGGTTTCTGAGTGCCGCCCGGCGCAAACTTACTTCAGCAAGTCGGCGATGGCCGGCAATCCTTCGGGTTGGCTTTCCCAGCCCATCGGCGCGAACCAGGCCCGTTCGCGCAGCAGTTGCTGATCGGCGTGGGCGAGCACCAGCGTCGTGATACGACCACGCGCGGCATCGCTGCCATCGCGATAGACGGCCGTAATCAGCGCACCCGTGCGAGTGCGTAAATCACGTATCGCTTGCAGTATGTCTGCGGGGTCGGCCTGGGCGCGGGTCAGTACTGCGGCACCCTTGCTGCTTGCAGCCATGAGTGGGGCGAGGATTTGCGCGCGCCCATCCTGATCGATTGCGCTCGTCAGTGCAGCACTGAGTTCAAGCAGGCGCGTGAGTTCGTCGCAGTCGTAGCGCACTTGCAGCGGCAGGCGCACCGCCATCAAGTGCAGCATGCCGATGACGATTTGCAGCTGTTCAACGGCCAAGGCATTACTGGTGTCGAGCGCGGGCGCCACGACCTCGGTCAAGGCGCGGATGGCGGTTTGCAGTTGAATGTCTGCGCGCAATTGCATGGCCTAACCCCCGTGCTCTTCAGCGGCTTGCGCCAGCCGGTCGCGTAGTTCGGCGAGCAGCTTGGGGCCGATGCCGACAATCCAGGCGGCCTGCACATCTTGATGGGTTTTGCCGTTGTGCGCGATCCGCCAGGCCGTGGCTATCGCGATCACGCCCTGCAACCAGCCGCAGTAGATTTTGTAGTAGCGCAGGGAGGCCGGCTCGATGGCGAGCCCGGATTCTTGTTCATAGCGCGCGAGGAATTCTGGCTCGGGCATTAGTCCGCCCACCAACAGCGTCTTGCCATCATCGTCATAGGTGCCATAGGCGGGATTGACTGCCCAGGCGATGTCGAAATGGTGATCGCCGATGCGCGCCATTTCCCAATCGAGGATCGCGGTGATACGTGCATCGTGTTCGGTAAACAGAAAATTGCCCATGCGGTAATCGCCGTGCAACAGCACCGGCTTGGCACAGGCCGGCATATTACGCCGCAGCCAGCCGGCGGCGAGGCGCATGAGTGGGATGTCTTCGTCGGCATCTTCCTCCCACACCCGCTCCCAATGGTTCAGCGCGAGTTCAATCGATGCGGTGCCTGGCGCGGGCAGATCGAAACTCGGTAGCGCAGACAAATCGAGCGGATGTCGATGCACCCGCGCGATGCAAGACACGAATTGCGGACCCAGCGCTTCGCGCCAATGGGAAGCCATGCGCGTGCCCATGCCGGTGGCCTGACTGGTGGCATCGCGCGGTTTGGTTACGCCGGGCACAAAGCCATAGACGATGGCCGGATAGGGCAGGTAGGTAGCATCGGCATCGTTCCAATACACCGTAGGCACGGGCACCACGCCTTGCACGGCCGCCAGCACTTCGAACTCGCGCCGGCGACTGCTCTCCACCAAGGACTCGGCCGGTTGCATGCGCAGCACCATGGCGGTTTGCTGGGAGGTGCTGCCTGCAGGTGTCCAATGCAGGGTGAAGGCCATCTGCAATTTCGATGCACCGCCGGTCAGCCAGCGCGCGGCACTGATGGTGAAATCCTCGCCGATGTGGGCGCGAATCAAAGCGGCCGTACCGTCGGCCAGTGCCGCCAGGGATTGCGTGGTATAGCCGGCACCCGCCCGCAAAGTCATTTTGCGCGTGAGGATGCGATCGATTTCCGCCTCACAAGGAAAGCGCGCCCGGAGCGCAGCGATACTGGCCGGCGACGGCTGATCCTTATCGAGTGCCAGCACTGAACAGACGCTCTTTCAAGATCGCCACCGCACTCAGCGCATCGAGATCGTGCACCGCGTTCGCCATGCGTTCGATGAAGGTCATGCTCGCCGCGCGCGGTTGCATGGCCGGCGCCTCAGGCGGTTGACCCAGGGTGCCCGTCCACCACGCCAGCGCGCCGAACATCTGCCCGCGATAGGCCAGCCAGGCATCGTCGAAGTTGATGGGCGGCACGCCCTTGCTTTGCATGAGCTCCAGATAATAAGTGAGCAACTCCTGCTCCCACGCGCGCCGCTGTTCGACGGTCAGCGCGGTCGAGATGCAATAGGAAAGATCGCGACTCCAATGGCCTTTGCACGAACACTGCCAGTCGGTCAGACCCATGCGATCCGGTGCCGCGACATACCAGTTCTTGAGATGCACGTCGGAGTGCACCAGCATGCGCGGCAGTTTGCTGTGCAGTGCAATCGCGTCGACCGTCGCCGGCCAGATCTTTGCTTGCTGCGCGAACAGGTCGGGCGGGATCACGTCGCGTGCCTCGGCGAAACCGCGCTGGCAGGCCTGTTCGAAACCAGCCTCCTTGGCGGTGATGGCGAAATAGTCTTCCCAGGTGTTCCACGGCGAGAGCGTGGTGTTCAACTCCGGACTTTCGTAGTAGGCGGCATGCAGCGACGACAGCACGCGCATCTGGCTGCGTGCGAGTTCCAGCGTCATGGGTGTCGAGTAGTCGCCGAACTGCACTTCACCCGCCATGTCACGCATGATGACAATGGAATTCAATGAGCTTGGGTCGAAGCGTGCGTGCAGACACACCGGCGCTTCGATATCGAGCTTGGGCCGCACCACTTGATAGAAGCTGACTTCCGCTTCGATGCCGCCATTCATGCCGATGATGTAGCGGTTCTCAAGATGCTGGGTGGATTTGCCGAACACCGTGGCCGGCAAGCCAGCGGCGCGGCCGGCGTCGTTGTATTCGAGGAAGATGCGCCGGCGGCTGGCGGTACCTTCGTCCTGTTGGTCGAGCTGGAAGCTCGTCACGCGTGCTGCGCTGCCAGCGTCAATGAGGATGTCGGTCAGCCACTCGGGGGTGATCAAATCCCAGGACATCGGGATCTCGTCCTTGGTATAGACCTTGGCGGCGGCGGCGACCTCGCGTTGGTAGGCGGCCTTGATCTGTTCGAAGCTGAGTCCCATAGACGGTTTCCCCTGCGACATTCACACGCGAACATCGCTACAACGGTTGTTATAAAACTCTCTGAGCCGGCGCTGTCATGCGACGCGCGCAGGGGGCAATGTGGGGCCGAGACCCGCCGCCGCGACGATCGCTACCCAGCGTGCGCACAGCCGTGCGAAGCGTTCGCGGCCGGGCTCGACCAAGGCGCGCACCGCGAAGCCGCGCGCGATGCTCATACTGAGCGCCAGCACGTCCTCGGCATCGGGCAGTTTCCAGCCCTGTTCGACAAGTTTCTCCAGCCATAGCCGTTCGACACGACTGCGGTGGGCGAGGGTGCTCGCCACCAGCGCTTCGCGCAAGTCGCGTTCGTTGCCACCGGCCATGAGGATATCGAGCGCGACGCGGAAATAATCGGAAAAGAAAAACGCTTGGCTGTCCGCCATCAGGGCCACGATGACATCGTCGGCGGGTGTGAAGCGCGCGATGCGTGCCAGGGAATCGTCGGTCGCTTGCGACCACGCATAGTCAATGGCGGCTTCGGCCAGTGAGTTCTTAGTCGGGAAGTGATGCAGTTGCGCGCCCTGGGAGACGCCGGCGGTACGAGCCACGGCCGCAGTTCTGAAATTCACATAGCCGGTGTCGCGGATGACCTCGTAGGCGGCCTGCGCCAGACGCCGCTGCATGCGCGCCGAACGTTCAGCCTGAGGCACGCGCGGGGCGGCTTCCGTGATCGTTGCAGACATGGGTTGATGAGTCGCGCTGTTGAGAACGACAAACAGTGTAACCGGTTCGTAATTCAATGCCAGCGTTTGTAAAGACATATAAATGGGCGTTTACATTGTTAATATTTCTCTGTAGCTTCATTAAACAAACCAACTGTACGGTTTTTTACGGGGTGCCCTGTTGTGACTGCAAGCCTGCAATCTTTGCTCGATGACGACCGTAGTCGTGGCGTGTTCCGCGTCGCGCGTCGCGCCTTCACCGACCCCGACATCCTGGCCCGCGAACGGGCCGCGATTTTCAACCATAGCTGGCTGTATGTCGGGCATGAATCGGAGATCCCGCAGCCGGGGGATTTCCTCACGCGCAAAGTCGCTGGTCGCGATGTGATCTTCACCCGCGCTAAGGATGGGATGGTGCGCGCGTTCTTCAATACCTGCCCCCATCGCGGTGCGCTGGTGTGCCGCGAAGCGGCCGGCAACGCGGCGATGTTCCGCTGCTTCTATCATTCCTGGGCCTTCGATCTGGAAGGCAAGCTGGTCAATCGCCCCGGCGACGAAGCCTATGCCCAGGGCACGCGTCAGGGTGGCATGCATGATCTGGTGCGGGTGCCACGCCTTGAACACTATCGCGGACTCTACTTCACGCATTTCCAGCCCGGTGAGTCGGATCTGAAAACCTATCTGGGCGGCGCGCTTGAATACATCGACCTGGTGCTGGACCAGAGTGAGACCGCCATGGAGGTAGTCGGCGGTACTCAACAGTACGGCTTCGCCGCCAACTGGAAGCTGCTGTGCGAGAACAGCGTCGACGGTTATCACGGCCTGCCGACCCACGCCAGTTACTTCGATTACGTGAAATCCAAGCCTGGCTCGCTGGTAGAAGTGGCGATTAAGGGGCGTGCTTTCGATCTCGGCAATGGCCACGCGGTAGTGCAATACACTGCGCCGTGGGGGCGACCGGTGGCGCAATCGGTGCCGGCCTGGGGCGAGCAGGCGGCGCGCGAAGTGGAAGCCATCAAGGCCCGTCTGGTCGAGCGCTTCGGGCCTGCGCGGGCCGAGCGCATGGCGAGCACCAATCGCAATCTGCTGGTTTTTCCGAACTTCGTCTTGAACGACATCATGGCCGTCACCTTGCGCACCTTCTATCCCGATGCGCCCGACAAGCAGACGGTTAATGCCTGGGCCCTGGCGCCGCACGAAGAGTCGGCGCCCATGCGCGAACTGCGGCTGTTTAATTTTCTCGAATTCCTCGGCCCCGGCGGCTTTGCCACACCCGATGATTGCGAAGCGCTTGCGCTGTGCCAGCGTGGCTACGCTAGCCTGGCCGGTGCCGGTTGGAACGATATCTCCAAGGGCTATCAGAGCGACGAACCGCAGGTCGACGACGAGGCGCAGATGCGTGCCTTCTGGCGCGAATGGCAGCGCCGTCTCGCCGCACAGCCGGCATGAGCGCGGCGCCAACCCGTGCCGAACTTGAGGACTTCCTGTATCTGGAAGCGGCCTTGCTCGACCACTGGCAGCTCGATGAATGGCTGGCGCTGTTTGTTGAAGGCGCACGGTATTTCATTCCGCCGGCTGGCGCCGACGACGATGCTGACCCCAGCACCACGCTGTTCTACGTGGCCGACGACTACCACCGCCTATGCGAACGGGTGAAGCGTTTGAAGAAGCGCACCGCCCATGCGGAATTTCCTCACTCTCGCTGCCGGCGCATGGTCAGCAACGTCCGTTTACTGGGCGGCGATGCAGCGCGTTTCAACGTGACCTCGAACTTCGTCACCTGGCGCAGCAAGCTCGGCGTAACCACGACCTTCTTCGGCCACCATCTCTATGTCATGACCCGCACTGACGATGGCCTGCGCATCGTGTCCAAGAAGACTTTCCTCGATCAGGACGATATCCGCGATCAAGGCAAGGTCAGCATCATTCCCTGAGGACCGCGTCATGCCACTCGATTTCCGCTATCGCCGCCTCGCCTATGTCGCCCTGAACGTGACGGATCACCCACGCTCCCACCGCTACTATCAGGATATGCTGGGCTTGCAGGCGGCAGGCATCGCTGGTGATGGTGAACATCTCTACCGCTGTAGCGCACATCATCACGATGTCATCCTGCACGAGGCGCCCGTCGCTGGCCTGCGGCGCGTGGCCTGGGAAATGGAGTCCGTAGACGATCTCGCGCGCTTACATCGGCATTTCATCGCCCTCGGCATCACGGTTCACACCATGGATGGCGACTATTGCGCGGCGCTGGGTCTGGACCAGGCCTTTCAGATCACCGAGCCGAATACCGGCGCGACCTTTGAATATTGTGGGCCGATGGCCGACGCCGCCACGCCTTATGTGCCCACGGTGACGCGTATCGTGCGGCTGGGTCATGTGGTGCTGGGCACCGACAGCTATGACGATACCGAGCGCTTTTTCACCACGGCGCTCAACTATCGCGTCTCGGATCGCATCGATGGTGCGGTGACTTTCATGCGTTGTTTTCCCAACCCGCTGCATCATTCCTTAGGCTTAAGCAAATCCGACACTAAGCGCCTGCACCACGTCAATTTCATGGTTACTGACATCGATGACATCGGCAAAGCCGTGTATCGCGCGCGCAAGTTCGATGTGCCTATCGTGTTCGGGCCGGGGCGGCATCCGCCCTCGGAATCGATCTTCTTCTACTTCCTCGATCCCGATGGCATGACCTTGGAGTACAGCTTCGGCATGGAGGAATTTCCCGAAACCGATCCCAGAGCGCCACGGCGTTTGCCCCTGGCGCTGGAATCCATCGATTACTGGGGTGCCGTGCCGCAGGCCGAGTTCGGTAAAGGCGGCACCATCGAAGCACGGGTGAGCCGATAAATATGAAAGACCTGCAGGGCAAGACCGCCATCGTCACCGGCGCCGCCGGCGGCATCGGTTACGCGATCGCCGCCAGACTGGCCGCCGAAGGTGTGCGGGTCTGCGTGGCAGATATCGCTCCGTCCGCCGAGCAGGCGGCGGCCGGTTTGCCCGGTGCTGCGACGGCTTTCGTCGGCGATCTCAGCGATGAAGCCACGGTGCGCGACATGATGGCATTGACCAACATGGCCTTCGGGCGTATCGACATCTTGGTCAACAATGCCGGTGGCGGTGTGATACGCCCCTTCCTCGATCACACGGCTGAGACTTTGCGCCAGACCATCGATCGCAATTTGTGGACTGTGCTGTGGTGCTGCCACGCGGTGCTGCCCGTGATGCTCGCCCAGGGCGGCGGCCGCATCATCAATATCGGTGCTGACTCGGTGCGTAATGGCTTGCCGGAACACGCCGCCTATAACGCTGCTAAGGGCGGTATGCATGGGCTCACCACCGGCCTCGCCCGTGAATTCGCAACGCGCAATATCACCGTCAATACTGTTGCGCCGTGCATGGTCTCGACGCCGATGGTCGACGAATTGATGGCCCGCAACGACCCGTGGGTCATGCAGTTCAATGCCGTCATTCCTATGGGTCGACCCGGCCGCATGGAAGAAGTGGCATCGATGGTCGCCTATCTGGCCAGCGACGAAGCGAGCTTCGTCACCGGGCAGGTGATCAGCGTCAACGGCGGCAGCACGATGCTGTGAGTACCGGGCCGCAAACCGTTGCGGGTGTGATCGACGTTCACACCCACGTTGTGCCGGCGAGTTTCCCTGC
>JANLSI010000048.1:0-3817 GCA_031362345.1 Pseudomonadota bacterium | reverse complement strand
TTAAGCGCAGCCGTCAAACCGAGAGGGATCGATACCGTTGTCGAGTAGGATCCGTTTTACCGTGTTGCGGCCGTATGATTTTGCATTGCGTCGCCAGCCACTCTGCCCGCGAAAAGTCTATGTTCCGGCTTAGGCATTCACTCGGTTAATTTGGTGCGCAAAATAACACCAACGCTGCGCGTTCAGCGATAGAGCCAACGCAACCCTTGACTAAGGGCGGCCGGAATGGTCGAGTGGTGAACCTCGCCGGGAAGGATCGTCAACGTCGTGTCGAACTGCTCGGACCGTCGCGCCGCAAGCCGGGCATGGAACATTTCCGTATTCGCGAGCATCGGGATCCCGCCGATGGACTCCTCCAGCGCTCCCACTGACAGGAAGACCCGGCCGCGCAGCGATGGACCGTGCGTAAGGCTGCGCTGCTCGAGTTCGAAGACCATGCGGTTGTCCCACCACGACGATGGGCTGGCGATGAGCCAGCGCGAGAACGCGTCGGGCCGCGTGAGCAGCGTGTAGAGCGAGAACAGTCCGGACAACGAGTGCCCGATCAACGTGCGTTCCGCGGGGTCGATCCTGTAGACCGCCTGCAGCCCAGGCAACGCGTCGTCCAGCAGCCAGCGCTGGAAGTCCCCCGCACCGCCGAAGGCGGGCGCGCCCGCCATGTTGCGCGCGGCCACGGCGGGAAGCTCGGCGACAGTCGGCGTGTAGTCGAGCGCCCGCGCGTGGACCACCTCCCTCGCCGTCTGCGCCGACCAGCCGACGCCGACCACAATCATCCTCGGTAACAGGCGCGCGAGGCCAAGGTTCAATGCGGCATCGCAAACCGTGCCGAACGTCCATTGTGCGTCGAGGCACACGAGCACCGGATACGGTTCGGCGCGTGCGCCATAGCCTTCCGGGAGCGCGACGTGGAGCACGCGCCCCCGGTCGAAATGGTGATGGATTTCTCTCTGCCAGAGCATTCGCCGTTCCCTTGCCGACGGGCCTGAGTCGTTGCGCAAAATCCCGCGTAGTGTATCGGGTTCCCGACGAGCAGCCGGCGCAACCCGGTGCTTTCGGGACGTTCATACGGGCGACAACGTGGCCAGGTTCCAGCCGCGCTCGGCCACGGGGCGTTAACTTCGACGGCGACCGGTGATCGCGGCTTCAGCGTGCAATTCGTATGCTAGTCCCGCAGCGTACTTGCGCTACGTGCTGACGCACCCGCCAGAGCATCCGATCAACCGCGTTTCCGAGTTATTGCTATGGCACGTCGCCGAACACTTAGTTTTGCTTCTCCACAACAGCGTGTTGGCGCCGGCCCCGGATTGAGCCACGCTGCCGATGCTCGAGTGAGCCAGCAATCTTGGCTCAAACCCCAGCAGCGGCACGGGGTTCGGAACCGTCTTGCTGGCTCACCGAAGGACCGGCGCACATCCCGGAAATGGCTCAAATCTGCGTCGGCGCCAACACCCAGGAGGTCCTTATGAAAGACAAGCTGCTCATCCACCTGCTGCTGGTCGCGTTTGCAATGAGCACGATTACAGTCCATGCCCATGACATGAAGGTTGTTTCTGACACCGCCGTCGGTGGGTTTCTATTCCCCGAATCCGCCGGCTGCGATCCAGAGGGCAAGGCTGTGTATGTCAGCCAGTTTGTCTCGGCGCTGAAACCCGCCGACAAGGACGGCAAGGGCCGCATCAGTAAAGTCGGTCTGGACGGCAAAATGATCGATCCGCAGTTTCTGCCGGCGCCCGGCGACCTCTTGAATAAGCCCAAAGGGATCTGGGTCGAAGGTGAACGCCTGTGGGTGGCCGACATCGACGTCGTGTGGGTGTTCGACCTCCAGACGCGCAAGGGTCGTAAACTCGATCTGCCCGGTGCGCAATTCGCGAATGACGTCGCCGTCAGAGGCGACACCCTGTACGTCAGCGATAACCGCCTGGATGCGGTATTCATGGTCCAACCCGCAGATTTCCTCGATACGCCGCAGACACCCAAAGTCACACAGGTAGCGCGCGGCGCGTCGACAAATCCCAACGGCATCTATCCTGCGCGAGACGGATCTTTGCTCCTGGCCGGCATGGGTGAGGCCAATCAACCGCGCGGCCTGTATGCCCTGGATGCCGACGGCAAGGTCGCTAGTCTGGCCGGTGATCTCGGCAAGCTCGACGGCCTGTATCAGGCCCCTGACGGCAGTTTGCTGGTGACCGACTGGGTATCAGGCACGCTGTTCTCCTGGACTCGCGCCAAGGGCAGACAAACCCTCGCCACCGACTTCAAGGGCCCGGCCGATTTCTGCGCGATGGCGAGTAGCGACGGCCTCAACCTGGTCGTGCCCGACCTTATCAAGGGCGAATTGCGGCTGATCATATTGCATTGACCGCCTGCATAGTTGTCACGGACGTCGCCGCGTCGCGGCGACGCCGCTGCAAGAACCGTTACCCGCAGAGGCCTCGCGCGTGCTGTCGGACTTACTCCATCAGGTCCCACCTGTGGGTCGTGTGATTCGGCGTCATCGCGTAGAAGCTTCGCCCTTGGTGCGTGACCGATGCGCCGAGGTCATGGCCGCCAATTTCGAGCGGGTCAGCATCGGGTAACGCAGAGTCCGATGACAAAGTCGTTGGCGGTTAATCTGGGAGTCGTAGGTGTGTTGGCGTCGGCCTCAGATTGAGCCACCGTGCCGGCGCTGCGGTGAGCTAGATAATTTGGCGAGATTATCAACGGTGACACGGTTCGTGAGCTGATCGGACTGGCTCACCATAATGTCGGCGCGCTACTTGAAAATGGCTCAAATCTGCCTCGGCGCCAACACCAGATTGACATCGTGTCGCATATCCGGTTACATAATGGACAATGATCCGGACATGGGCGCATAAGGGCCTTAGAGAGCTCTTCGAGACTGGAACGAGCGCTAAGGTGCGCCCGGATCAGCAGCGTCGTTGCCTACGAATTCTCGACGCGCTTAATGAAGCCGAAACGCCCGCGGACATGAATATTCCTGGCTGGAATTTTCACTCTCTCCAGGGAAAGCCCAAACGTTGGGCGGTAGCAGTGAACGGACCTTGGCGAATTACGTTCGAATTTGATTCGGGCGATGCGATTAACGTAGCCCTTGAGCAATATCATTGAGACTCCACCGTGACGAAGAAATCGAAGGCACTATCAGAGCGTTGTCCAACTCACCCAGGCGAAGTCCTGAGAGAGGATGTGCTTCCGGCGTTGAATATCACGGTGACTGATGCGGCAAAGGAACTGGGCGTCACTCGCCAGACACTGCATCGCCTAATGGCTGGGGAAATCGCGGTAACGCCAGCGATGGCGTTGCGCTTGGGTCGATGGTGCGGGAACGGACCAGGGCTCTGGCTGAGAATGCAAATTGCCTATGATCTTTGGCACGCAGAACGTGCAATAGCAGCTTCCTTAGCGGCGATCCCCTCTCACTTGTCAGCCTAGTTTGATGCGAATGTTTGCCACAATTTTGCCACGGTGCGAATGCGAACCAGTGGGACAGAACGTGATGCAGCGAGAAGCTATGACCTGGTTGGCGCGGTCGGATAGCGAGGTGCCTGAGCAGATAGGGGTAAATCATATGTCCAGGGTGGCGCTTGCTCGTGCCGGGTCGGCAGTACAGCGCTTCAATCCCCATGCGCCGCATCAACGTACCGACATGCTTGCGCCCGACCATGACGCCTTCGCGTTGCAGCAGGTCGCGCAGCATCCTACTGCCGGCGTATGGATGGTTCAAATGCAGTTCGTCAATCCGGCGCATCAACGCTAACTCGGCCGCCGGCACCGGTGTCGGCAGGTAGTACACGCTGCCACGACTGATCCCGACCAG
>JANLSI010000863.1:0-2480 GCA_031362345.1 Pseudomonadota bacterium | reverse complement strand
CACGATTACATTTGCGTCACCACCCAGAGTCTGATCGCGGAACAGTTGCGGAGCTTGTCTGATGAGGTGGGCTCGGTTCGCAGCCTGCTGGTCTGCTGTGGCGCCTTTCGCGGTGACGCGAACCACTACGAGAATCTGACGGTGAAAAAGATCCCGAAGATGCTGCTCAAGAAGTGCGAATGGGGGCATGACGATTACAGCTTGAATGTCGCTAATCTACCCGCTGCGCTGAAGTCTGAGGTGGCGCCCGACCGGCAGTCCGGGCTGTTCGACGATGCGGAGGCAGGGCGGTGACCGAGCGCAAGGTGGTCATCGTGGCGGGCCGTCATAACTTGGAGCGCTACCATCGAGCCGTGGTGGATGCCTCAACGCTCTACGACAATGCCGGCGACGAGCCGGTACTCTTGGCATGGGGGGAAAGGCAATGACGCAAGACCAATTGTCGCAAGCGCGGAACCGCGATCTGCCGGCATCGCTGGCGGCCATGCGGCGCGCGGCGCATGCGGCCCGCGAACTGGCGGTGCGCACCAACACTGCTATCGTGGTGCTGCGTGGCGGTGTGGCGGTGCGCATCACGGCGGAGGAATTACGCGCGGCGGGTATTCGGTGAACCTCGACCAGACACGCCGCGCGATTGTCGGCCGCCTCAGTCTGCGCGAGCCGCAGGCCGACGGCCTGGGCAAACTCGCCCAGGCGCTTGAGAGCGTGCCGGCGCTGCGCGATCACCGTGCACGCACGCCGGCTGATCTCGCCGCCATGATTGACGCACTGCGGGGGGACTTCCCACACTTGTCGGACTTCGAGCGCGATTTCCCTTCGCTGTGCTTCGCGCTCGCGACCGGCGTTGGCAAGACGCGGCTGATGGGTGCCTTCATCGCCTATCTGCACGCCGCCTATGGCTATCGTCATTTCTTTGTGCTGGCGCCTAATCTCACCATCTATGAAAAGCTGATTCGGGATTTCACGCCTAACACGCCGAAGTATGTATTCAAGGGCGTGGCGGAATTCGCGGGCGCCGCGCCCGAGGTCATCACCGGCGACACCTATGAGCAGCGTGCCGATCTGCGCAGCGGCTCGCTGTTCGCGCCTATCCAGATCAACATTTTCAATATCTCCCAGATCAATACCGAGGTGCGCGGTGGTCGCGCGCCGCGCATCAAGCGCTTGTCTGAGTATCTGGGCCAGAGCTATTTCGACTATCTGGCCGAACTGCCCGAGCTTGTGCTGTTGATGGATGAGTCCCATCGTTACCGGGCCAGTGCCGGCATCCGTGTATTGAACGAATTGAAACCCTTGCTCGGCATTGAATTGACCGCGACACCCTTCACCGAGGCTGGCGCGAACAAACCGCCCTTGCCATTCAAGAATGTGGTGATGGACTACCCCCTGGCGCGCGCTATCGAGGATGGTTTCGTCAAGGAGCCGGCGGTGGTCACCCAGCAGAACTTCAACCCTTCCGACCATAGCGTCGAAGAGATCGAGCGTATCAAGCTGCTGGATGGTCTGCGCGTGCATGAGGAAACCAAGGTCCATCTGCTGACCTATGCGCGCAACCAAGGCGAGCCGCCGGTCAAACCTTTCATGCTGGTGATCGCGCGCGACACCAGCCATGCCTCGCAATTGATGAAGCTCATCACCACCGATTTGTTCGACGGGCGTTATGCGGGCAAGGTCATTCAGGTCGATAGCGGCACAACCAGCGGCGCCGAGGGCGACGAGGTCGTGAAAAGACTTCTGGCGGTGGAAAGCTATGACGAGCCAACCGAGATAGTCATTCACGTCAACATGCTGAAGGAAGGCTGGGACGTGACCAATCTCTACACCATTGTGCCGTTGCGGGCGGCTAATGCCCGCACCTTGATTGAGCAATCCATCGGCCGTGGCCTGCGCTTGCCCTATGGACGCAAGACCGGCGTGGAGCCGGTCGATCGGTTAAACATCATCGCCCATGACCGCTTTCAGGAAGTCATCAACGAGGCGGGCCGTGGCGATTCGCCAATTCGTTTGAAGCAACTGATACTCGAAGCCAGCGGCCCGAGTGGTGAGGGGTTGAGAAATTTTAACGTGACACCGACGCTCAATGCGATGCTGGGCATCGAGACCGAGGCCCAGGGGGCAACGCTACGTGGTTCCGCAGGTAGCGCGGCCGGCACCACCATCGTGGCCCAATTCAATAGCGAGCAGGCCAAGGTAGCGAAGGTCGTGCTCGACGTGATCAACGAACTTAGCCGCCTTAAGCCTGGCAGCGACGACGCTGCGCCCGTGATCCCGACCAGCGCGGCCCTGAAAGAGTCGGCGATCCAGACGCAGATCAGCGCGCAGGTTACGGCGCGCATCACGCCCGCTCAGGCCGAATTGTTGCTTGGCGACGGGCCTAGCATCGCCGAGATCGTCGCACGGACCACTGCGCTGATCGTGGAATACGCGATTGATATCCCGCGCATCCTGGTCAAACCCAAGGGTAGCCAACGGGGCGTTTA
>JANLSI010000855.1:0-8132 GCA_031362345.1 Pseudomonadota bacterium | reverse complement strand
TCCCACCCTCTCCGAAAATTATAAAGAGCCCTTTGTGGATCCTTTATAGTTTTCGAAGCATGGTGTGTGAATGAACCGACCCAGGTTCACAAACTCGCACAGCGAGGTTGGGCGCCGCGTCGCGGCGCCACGACAGCACCCCACGGAATCATTCCTAGCGGACCATTGTTCATGTGACGGTCGCGGTGTGAGCCCGAGTACACACCGCGCCGGTCGCCGATGCGACCTGTTCCGACCGCCTGCACGGGCCGCTAATCAATTTCTCAGCAGTGTGGAGTAATCGTGGCCATGAACATCCCTGATCAGCAGTTGCGCGACGGCGATAGCCCGCATCGCTCCAGTACGGAATTCTATGAGTACTACGCGGCGCGCCATGACTCGCCGGAGTTGGTCATGCGTTTCCAGTCGCTCAAAGACAAGGTCTTGGCTTTTCTGGCGCAGCGGCCCGACAACCATGCGCGCAGCGTGCTCGACGTTGGCTGTGGTCCGGGTACGCAGGCACTGCTGTGGGCCGCCGATGGCTACCAGGTCGCAGCGCTCGACATCAACGAGCCGCTGGTCGAGCGCGCCCGTGAACGGGCCAAGGAGCAAGGCCTTGAGATTGATTTTCGCCTTGGCTCGGCGACCGCCCTGCCGTGGCCTGATCAGTGTGTCGATATCTGTCTGGTGCCGGAACTGCTCGAACACGTTGCTGACTGGCGCACGGTGTTGAACGAGGCGGTGAGGGTGCTCAAGCCCGGTGGCTTGTTGTTCTTGAGCACCACCAGTTCGCTGTGTCCTTATCAGGAGGAATTCAACCTGCCGTGCTATGCCTGGTATCCGGGCTGGCTCAAACGGCGTTACGAGCGGCTCGCGGTCACTACGCGCCCGGAGATCGCTAACTTTGCGACCTATCCGGCAGTGAATTGGTTTACGCCCTACGCTCTGGGTCGTGAACTCGCGGCGCGCGGCGTTTCAGCCCACGATAGATTCGACACGCTCGACGTCGGCACCAACTCGCTGGCCAAGAAATGGATTGCGCGCCTGTGTCGCGCATTGCCGCCGCTGCGCTTCATCGGGCACTGCTGCACGCCCTCGACCGTGTTGATCGGAATCAGGGTCTGAAAGCCCGTGCCGCCACTGGCAACTTCTCCGCGAGAAATCCCCCTATCGCCGCCAATATCTCGCTCGCACGCGGGATGGCACCGGACATCCAGAATGTGCCGTGTATCAGTCCGGCCAGTGGCACATGTCTGGCGTCGGTGCCGGCGGCCGTGAGGGCGTTGAAGTACTCGATGGCTTCGTCGCGGCACGGGTCGTACTCGGCGGTCAGGATCAAGCCCGGCGCCAGGCCCGTGAGGTTCTTGGTATTGAGCGGCGAGGCGATCGGGTTTTCGATGTCGGTGGGGGTGGCGAGGTAGTGATCCCAGAACCAGTCCACCGCCGCCTTTGAGATCAGATAGCCCTCGGCGCACTGGGTCGTCGATGCGCCGTTGCAGCGGCGGTCAATGACCGGGTAGATGAGCACTTGCGCGGCAAGCGGCAGGCCGGCGTCGCGGGCACGGATGGCGGTGATGGCCATGAGGTTACCGCCGGCACTGTCGCCCACCAGGGCGACCCGCTGCGGATCGATGGCCAGTCGCGCGGCGTTGGCATGTAGCCATTCGAGCGCGGCGTAGACATCGTTCACTTGTGCCGGGAAGCGCGCTTCCGGGGCCAAGCGATAGGTGGTCGCAACCACCACCGCGCCGTCCGCCTATTTTCTGGAGCAGTACATGAGCGCATCCAAGGCCAAACAAGCCGACCTCAACGCCTGTGACGTGGTGGTGGTCAGCGCCGGCTTTGCCGGCCTCTATCAGGTGCACCGCCTGCAGCAAGCCGGCTTTCGTGTGCGCGCGTTCGACAAAGGGGCGGATGTCGGCGGCACCTGGTACTGGAACCGTTATCCGGGTGCGCGCTGCGACATCGAGAGCATCATCTATTCCTATTCCTTCGACGCCGATCTGCAACGCGAGTGGCAGTGGCCGCAGCGTTACGCCGAGCAGCCGGACCTGCTGCGTTATCTGCAGCACGTCGCTGAGCGCTTCGATCTGCGCCGGCACTACACGTTTGACACGGCGGTGGAGTCTGCCATCTACGATCAAAGCGCGCAGCGCTGGCAGGTACGCACTGCTAGCGGTGAGGAGATCTCGACACAATTCTTGGTCATGGCGGGCGGCTGTCTTTCCATCCCCTTGGAGCCCAGCTTCAAGGGGATGGAACATTTCCGCGGCGCGCGCTATCAGACCGGCCGCTGGCCCCATGCGGGTGTCGATTTCAGCGGCCAGCGCGTCGGCATCATCGGTACCGGCTCAAGCTCGATTCAGGCTTCGCCCCTGATCGCCAAGCAGGCCGAACATCTATCTCGACGTGTCCGTCGCCGGATTTCCCAACCTGTTCATGATCACCGGGCCAGGCAGCCCGTCGGTGCTGTACAGCATGGTGGCGAGCATCGAGCAGAACGTCGACTTCGTGTCCGACACGATTGAGCACCTGCGTGAGCACCATTACACAAGTATCGAAGCCAATGCGCGTGAGGAGCGTGCGTGGACCAAGTAGGTCGACTGGGTCTCGAAGCAGACCATCTACACCCAAGTGAAGTCCTGGTACAACGGCGAGAATGTCGACGGCAAACCGGCCGGCTTCATGCCCTACGCGGGCGGCGGTCTGACTTATTTCGAATTTGTCCGGCAGACGGTCGACGAGGGCTATCGCGGCTTCACGCTCGGCAGTTGAGCGCGCAGCGGTTCGCGTCGTGTGCGAATCGCTTTACCCGTCAGCGCTCAGGGCGTCACTCACTCACGACGTGCAGGTAACTCGCAGTACTGGGCCGTCTCGATAAGCTGGTGCACGGCGATATTGCCGTGGGGCCCGGCGCACCACGACGGCATCACCATCGAATAAAGCCCCGGTCCACCCGCCACCAGCACCTGGATATTGGCCGCATCGCGCACCGCCGGCAGCATGTCTTCGGTGCCGGTGAGCATTTTCGGGTTGAGACGACTGAGTAGTACGCGGGGCGTGACAGCGCGCGTCGCGAGGGCCTGCTGAATGCGGGGGCGATCGTAATGGGCGCGTTTCAGTACTTCGGCGTGGTCGGGGTTCAGCACCACCACCACCGCAGACTTGCCGCCGAGGTGAGAATTATTGCTGCCGCGATTGGCGATCACCGCCGCCAGCGTATCGAGCAGCGCTTCGGCCGCAGTCGGATCATCGGCGTCGCCGGTGAAGAAAGTCGAATGGGGGCCCTCGACACCCACTACGGTTACCACGCTGTCGTCAGCCGCATAACCTAAGCTGGTGTGCAGCGGCGGAAACGGCGAGGACTCTTCGTCTTCGGCGATGCAGAAGGCGAACTTCGCCGGCGAGCCATGGAGGGCCATGTCCGACACGCCGGGACGCGCACCGCCAATGTTCATCATGGCCAGTCTCAGTGCGCGGCCGACTGAAGCGTTGGCGCGATGGCCTGGCCCCATCAGACCAAAGCCCGCAGCAAAGCCACCGCAGTTCACCCGTGCCGGGCCGTTGACGATGATGAGCGGTGCGATGCAGTGGGTGGTGCATTGCATCTCGGTCAAATCGAATGCGGCTTGGCAGATGGCTCGCACAGCGGCCACCACCACCGGCATATAGTCCGGCAGACAGCCGGCCATGACCGCCGCCGTCGCGACCTTCTCGATCGTCGCCACACCGTAGGCCGGGCCCATCTCGCCGAGTTCGATATCGCCATCGAGACCGCTGGCCAGCACCATGCGTGCGACTTTCTCGCTGCTGGGGATCACCACCGGCAGACCATCGCTACAGCCATTTGCATGCAACCACTCAAGAGCGGCGTCGGCGTCGTGCGCCGTGAGCAGGGCGCTCATCCGTGCTGCAGCCGGCCGATGATCTCGGCACAGACCCGCGCGGCCGTTGCCATCATCGCGTCGGCGCCGCTGCCCGCCACCGGGTGGGGCACTTCCACACGCGGAATATCGGGCATGCCTTCTGCGCGGGCGACGAAATCGCCCTGCACGCGGAATTTGGAAGTCACGATGGCGACCGCCGCCCGTCCCTTTCTCGCTACCGCAATGCCGTCACGCACGGTGCCGGAAGTGCAGCTGCCTCAGTGGCCGTAGGCGGTCACCAGCGCGTCGCATTCGCTAACGATGCGCTCGACCAGTTGTTGATTGGCCGGTATCGAGGCACTGGGTTTCAGGTAGTGCGCGAAACGCGCGGCCGGCAGAGCCGCTGCCAGGGCGCGCTCGACCGCGTTTAAGAATGCTTCCGAATCGGGAAAGTTATTGGCTAGCAGGCCGATGGTTGGCGCGCCGTCGAGCGCGGCCTTACAGGTATAGGCTTGCGCCGTGACGCGCGAGGTGCCGCGTGGATCGTGAAAACTCAGACTCATCGCTCGCTCCAGTGGCCATTGGGCCCGCTGCTGATTGAATGGTACTCAGCGCTCGCGTGGTTGGTCGGCGCGCGAGCGTCCGCTTGACGCACTAGGCCGGCCGGAACACCGGCACGGGCTGATCCTCGCGGATCTCGAAGGCGAGTTTCACCTTTTGACCGATGGCGAGACTATCGAGGTCGCAATCGACGATGTTGGTCAACAGCGTCGGCCCTTCGGGCAAGGCGACAAAGGCAATGGCATAGGGCGGTGTGCCGCGGCGCTCGACGCTCCACGAGTAGATGGTGCCTTCACCACTGGCTTGCTGCCACTCGGTATCGCCGCTCATGCAGAACGGACACAGCGGACGCGGGTAGTAGTGGGTCTTGCCGCAGTCACGGCAATGTTTCAACAACAGCCGGCCGGCGCGCGCCGCTTCCCAGTAGGCTGCCAGCGCCAGATCGGCGGTGACAAGGTCTTTCTTCTTGTCGTTCATGGTTTAAGTCCTCTCCATGATCAGCGTACCGCTGCCGTGCCGGGTGCCGAGAAAGCCGCCGGTGCCGTGGGCAAGCGCTACATCGCAATTCTTGACCTGTACCGCTGGATGCGCTTCGCCGCGCAACTGCCGTACGGCTTCCAGGATCTTGGTCATACCACCGCGGTTGCCCGGGTGGTTGTTGCACAGGCCGCCGCCATCGGTGTTGAACGGCAGCTTGCCGACACCTGCGATCAGACCGCCATCGGCGACGAAGCGTCCGCCCTGGCCGCGCGCGCAAAAGCCGATGTCTTCTATCTGCACTAGCACGGTGATGGTGAAGCTGTCGTAGAGCGACGCGTATTTGATGTCGCCAGGTTTAATACCCGCTTCTTCGAAAGCCTTGGCCGCCGACCACTGGCCAGCCGAGTAGCTCAAGTCCACTTCGCCACCGCGCATGTGTTTGATGGCCTCGCCGGCACCGATGACGCGGACTTTGGGGCGCTGCAACTGCGCGGCGATTTCCGGCGCGACCATCACGATAGCGCCGCCGCCGTCGGAGACCACGCAGCAGTCCAGGCGATGCAAGGGGTCAGCCACCACCGGCGAATTCACCACATCTTCGACCGTCACCACCTCACGCAGCATGGCGTGGGGATTGTGTTGCGCGTGCCGTGAAGCCGCGACCTTGATCCAGGCGAGTTGCTCGGCCGTGGTGCCGTAGTCGTGCATGTGGCGGCGCGCGACCATCGCATAGATGTTCAGCACGGTCGGCTTGAACGGCGATTCGAAAGGCAGGTCGGGCGGCTGCACGGCCATCGGCGGACGACCGGGCGGCGCGCCGCCGGTGCGCGGTTTGCCGGCGAGGGTAATCAGTGCGACCTTGCACTTGCCGGCCGCAATCGCCTGCGCGGCGTGATTGGCGTGCACGATGTAGGACGAGCCACCGGTCTCGGTAGTATCGATATGGCGCACGTCGAGACCGAGATAATCGGCCATCGACAGCCCGCCCAAGCCGGGCGCATCGCCGGCGCAGAAATAGGCGTCGACGTCGCGCAAGCCGAGGCCCGCGTCTTGCAGTGCGCCCTTGGCCACCTCGGCATGCAATTGCGCGATGGGGATGCCGTCGGCCTTGCGCGTCGGGTGTTCGTAAATGCCGGCGATATACGCCTTGCCCTTGATGCTCATGGTTGAGAATTCCAATCCGGTTGAGTCCAAACAAACGGGCACGCTGGCGAGCGGCGTCCCGGCACGAGAGCTTACAACAGCTTGCGCAAAGGACTCT
Organism: Pseudomonadota bacterium; assembly: GCA_031362345.1. Classification (GTDB taxonomy): domain Bacteria; phylum Pseudomonadota; class Gammaproteobacteria; genus JADJYF01. The sequence continues at coordinate 1,985 of JANLSI010000855.1, read as the reverse complement.
CCCCCGGGACGGGGGGCAGGGAGTTTTTGGCGCTCTGGAGGAAGTGTTCGATTGAAATCGAACCCACAGCGGCACCCTTAACTGCGCGCTGCAATGTAGTCCGAGCGGATCGTTACCACCGCGTTGAACCAGGTTTCCATCGCCGCCACGTCCATTTCCGACCAGTCAGGGATCTCGGTGACAAAGGCCTGACCGAGCTGGTTGCCGAAGCGCACGAGTTGATTGTTGGCGGCGGTGCGTTCGAGGTCCCAGGCGGCGAGGGCTGCGTCCAAAGCCAGCTTGCCGTTCAATGCCTCGCCCAGGGCAATGGCATCGTTGATGCCCTTCAGGGCGCCGGCGCCACTGTGGGGCCGCGCGAAGGCGCCGGCGTCACCGATCAGGCAGATGCGTCCGCGGCGATAGGCCGGCACCTCGCAGTCGTAGATCGCATAGGCGAAGGTATCGGGGCTGCGCGTCAGGATCTCAGCATAAAATTCCGGCATCACGCGGCTCAGCTGGTCTTTCAACCTATGCTCGGTGGCCAGCGGCATCATGCCCGGTGGCAATGAGCCTTGATGCACGTGCCCGGTCTTATCGGTCATGAAGGCCGCCAGTGCCTGCGGCGGTACGGCCACGTATACCCCCCAGTTCACCAGCCGTTCGCCGAGCGCGACGGAGTCGTTCGCGCCCGGTACGAAATAGAAAATGCCGTGGCCACCGTCATAGCCGACGCAGCGTATGCCGACTTCCAGCGGTGGTGATGCCGACAAGGCCGCTTCTGGGATGTGGCCGCGCCACAAGACGTAGCCGGCATAGTTGAGCGCGATGTCGGGGAACAAAGTCTGACGTCCCAGCGACGCATAGCCGTCGGCGCATACCACCAGATCGAAAGCCGCGCGCTTGCCGTCGGCGAAGCTGAGCGTGACTTTGTCGTCATGGGACTGGGCGAGTGCGATCACTTGCTGGCGCGTGCGATAGACCCCCGCGGGCACGCGCTTGCGCAGATTGCGAAACAGCCCGCCCCAATTCAGCGCCGCGAGCGTGGCGGGTTGGGCCCAGGCCAGACGACCATAGCGCGGCTCCTGCGCGGTGCGGCAGATCCGTAAGAAAGCCGGTGCCGGAAAGTAGGGGAGGTCGGCGTCGATGAGGTCGCGGGTGATGAAGGTAGCGATCACCGAGGCCGGCACGCCGAGGCCGGCACCGCGGTCCTTGAGCTCTTCGCCCGAGCGTTCGAACAGTGTGACCTTGCAGCCCTGGCGCGCGAGTTCGATGGCCGCCGTGCAGCCGGCGATCGAGCCGCCGATGACCGCGATGTCGAGTTCTCGCGCCGCGCGCGCGTGCTGTTCTGATGGCGCCATGGTCAGGCCTTCCCCGCGTTCACCGTGTCAGCGGGCACTATAACGCAGGCCGGTGCGCGACCGCGGCCGCGCTGCGCTGGCAGCATGACCGGCAGCGGCCACCCCTGGGCCGCGTCCTGGGGAGCAAGCAAACGAGTCGCGGCCCCACATTTCGTCTTGGACGCGCAAGTTCCAGATGTGTGTGTTGACGTACTGAATCATCGGCTTGCCTGTCATAGTGTTGAACGCGCGCGTAGGCGAGTCTGCATATACGGCCGGCGCCCATCCTGACTCGACTCAAAGGATGGTGTTGCGGGGATAGCGAATGGATCACGCGTCCGGCAGTCTACCCTTGCCGCCACCGCGTTCCGAGGCATCACTGTGAGGCGGACCAGGTGCATGATGTGGTTGATGGCCTTGAGCGCAGTGGCCGCTGCCATTCTGGTGGTCGTCGGTCTGAACCTGATACCCGCCGAGAAGCAGCTCGATCGAAAGATCAAACACCGCTATCGCCTGAACGACCCGCAGTTCCGTCGCGAGATGAGTTACCTGCGGGGCCTGACCATCGTTCCAGGCCAGCCGCGATGTCAATGTAATGGCGCGCGCCGGCGTTTGCGTAGGCGAGACAGAAGAATATCGCTACAACGCCGCAGCCGCCGTTGCCGAGCG
>JANLSI010000840.1:0-3406 GCA_031362345.1 Pseudomonadota bacterium | reverse complement strand
AGCAGCCTGTCGGACTTAGGGAATCGCCGGGTAGCGCGTTGAAACACTGCCAAACCCTTGTCCCTCTGTTCATCTGATCTGAATCTTCATGCCCCCGCTTGGTGGGTAGGGGCGGATGGGATCCGAGCCACTTGCGGCGAGATTTTTGGTGACGGACTCTGAATCGAGGATGGCTAAACGGCCCCGCTCAGGTCCTTCCCCACCCACTGTCTCACTCCACGAAGCGCGGCATCACCTGTTCTGCGAACAAGCGCATATGCGCGCGAATATCCGCCACCGCCATCCCCGCCGATGGCGTCACGCAACAGAAGTGCGTGATGCGACTGCGAGATTTGAGATCATCGATCATTGCCACCACATCATTCGGTGTACCAATCAGGGCCGGCTGACCGAGGAAATCGAAAGACTGACGACGCAGCATTTCATCGATGTCGACGAGCGCGGCCTGGGCGGCCTCGGCACCGGGCATGTCGCCCGCTTCAACGAACCAGCGCACGTACTGCGAAGTCATGTAATGCAGGGGTCGGGCCGCCGTTTCCCACGCCTGCGTGCGTGAAGACGCGACGTAGACCACCGCCGCCTGGCCGATGTGATAGTCCGACGGGCGTCGGCCGTACTTCTCAAGCGCGGCGTCGTAGACCTTGTCCATGCCCCCCGCACCGACCGACTGGAAATGAAAGCCGAGACGCGCCGCGCGATCGATGGCTTGCGGCGCAAGCGCACCCAGCCAAATAGGGGGATGCGGTTGTTGACAGGCGGGTGGGCTCACGCGCACTTCATCGAGTTGATTGAAGCGCCCCGCGAAAGTCACCGTCTCACCACTCAAGAGTCGCTGTACCAGTTGCACGCCCTCAGTGAGACGCGCGCCGCGTTCAGCCAGCGACAAACCCTGCGCGGCGAATTCGCGCGGTCGATAGCCGAGGCCGACGCCCAGATCAAAACGCCCATTGGCAATCTGATCGATGGTGGCGGTGTCTTCCGCCACACGCAGCGGGTTGTGCATCGGCAGCAGTAATAGATTGGTACCGATACGGATGCGCGAAGTGCGCGCTGCGAGCGCGGCCGCTATCGGTAACACGGACGGTGAGTAGCCGTCCTCGACGAAGTGATGCTCCGACAACCAGATGTGGTCGTAGCCCAGTGCTTCGGACTCGACACATAAATCAAGATGATCGCGATAGAACGCAGGCCAGGGCTGACGGGAAAATTCCGGATTACGAAAGGGCCACAGCAGACCAAACTTGAGCGTCATGCGATTTCTCCTCTGAAAGTCGGTGGGCAGTAGTCCGGTAATCTAACGCAGGCTGCTGCCCGCCGGGAGCCGCCGGGCAGCAGCAATGACTAGCGGACCATCCGGGCCTCGCCCCGCAGGGTGACCACAACCGCGGCCGCGATCTAGACTCACTACGCGGCCCCGGTCGGTGGATACAGGGGCAGGTGTCCAAACATCCAAGGGGGACTTAGCTGATGTCGACGCTCGATCACGAAATCTTAAGCGAAACGAAACTGTTCCGGCCGACCCATCAGGGGCCGGTGACCGCTGCGCGGCATCGGCGCAATCTGGTGACCTATATCGCCATCTGCGCCGTGGGCCTGGTGCCGACCCTGCTCGGCGCCAGCGCCGCCTGGCGCGCCTTTGGTCTCGGCCTGCTGCTGCCAGGCGGAGGCTTCGTGGCGGCACTCGGGATGAGCGGGGTGCTGGCACTCGCGTTGACGCTAGGCCTGCTGTATCTGTCCGTTGTCGCTTGGTTCTGGAACGGTATGGTGGTGGCACCGCTGGTCGTGTGGTTGGGCTCAGCCGCAATGGCTGGCGCGCTGGCCGGCGAGTCGACCTCGGTACTCGGCTTGCCGGCGACTATCGCCACCCTCGCTGCGCTCTATTACTTTCGCCAACGCAGCATCGCGCGCCAGCGCGCGGCCGACGAGGCACGCCTCAAGCTACGCCAGGAATTCTTCAGCGAGTCGCTGGCCGAAGTCACGGTCACGACGGCGCGCGAGCCCGTCGCCGGCACGCGCGAACTCAGCCAGCGGGATCTGGAGGCGGTGCGTTATGCCCTCGATCGCGCCTTGCAGCCGGTCGGTGAATTCAAGGGCTATACCATCATCGACCAGTTCCAGCCTGCCGCGCTGCGTTACCAGATCAACCAACTCGGCTACGCACTCGGCATGGTGCAATGCCATTACACACCAAGCTTTCACGGCTATCTCGGCGAGGCCCAGCGCAATCTCATCGAGACCTATCGCGTCAAACGCGTGTGGGACTACTGGGTGTTGGAATCGATGTGGGGACATCTTAACTTCACCAATTTTGATCCGGCCGCCAAGGACAACGTCATGTTGACCGGCTATTACGGCATGCAGGTCAATCAGTACATGCTCGGCAGCGGTGACCGTCGTTATGCCGAACCCGGCAGTCTGACTTTCCGCTTGAGCGAGCAGACCGCCTATCCACACGACGCACACACTATCGTCGAGTCCATCCGCAGCAATCACGCGCGCTCGGAATTCTGCCTGTTTGCCTGCGAGCCAAACTGGGTCTACCCGGTGTGCAATATGTACGGCATGTCGGCGCTGGCGAGCCACGATCGCTTGTTCGGCACGAATTACTGTTCGAGCATCCTGCCGCGCTGGATGGACGCGCTGCGCACGGAATTCACCGACGCCAAGGGCACCATCATCGGCCTGCGTTCCTACCTGACCGGTCACGAACTGCCGATCTTCGCCGGCGAGGCCGGTGTCGCGCACTTCGCCAACATTTTCTCGCCGACCTTGGGCCGACGACTGTGGGCAGTGGGACGCAAGGAACTGTCGTTCTGTCTCGCGCCCGACGGCGGGGGCGGCCAGCGCCTGTCGATTCCGCGCGAAGCGCTGACCTTCATCGATACCATTGACGTTGGCAACTACCGGCGCGGCATGTTGTTCGCTTACGCCGCCATCGGCATGGCGAGCCGTGAGTTCGGTGACAACGAACTGGCGGAAGCCGCTATCCGCTCGATGGAACTCGACTGCGGTCCGGCGCTGGACAATGGCAGTCTGTACTACACGCAGGGCTCGGGACTGGCCACCATCTGGGCCTTGGAAGCACGCATCATGCGCACCGGCGACTTCCATAACAGTTTCGTGCAGGGGCCGCCGGCGAGTGTGTTCAGCGGTCCACTACTTAGCGATGCGCGCTACCCCGAGGTGCTGGTCGCCAAGGCCTTCAGTCACGGCGAGGATCTCGACCTCGTGCTCTATCCGGGTGTGGCCGACAGCACACAGATGCTCGGCTTCGAGCGCCTGCGCCCCGGCCAGCACTACGCGGTGGAAGGGCTTGCAGGTGGCAGCGTCACGGCCGATGGCGAAGGTCGCGCCACGCTCAGCGTGATGCTCGCGGGGCGCACTGCCTTGCGGCTGGTGCCGAGCA
>JANLSI010000799.1:0-4031 GCA_031362345.1 Pseudomonadota bacterium | reverse complement strand
GCGCAAGGCCTCGTCGCTGAGCGCAAAGGGCGGATAGCCGTCGGCCGACAGGCCACTGTAGAGCGCTGCCACCGCCGGTTTGATCGACACCAGGCAGGCCTTGGGCGGCAGTCGGCCAGGTGCACCAATGTCTGCTAAGGCCTCGGTGATGGCGCGATGGTAGGCCAGCGTCGGAAAGGCCGCGGCCGGATCGGGATCGAACCACGGGCTGCTGCGCACATAGGGCGAGAGCTGCGGGTCTGCAGGCGGCGCAAGCAGACGCGATTGTACGAGCAGGGCAAAGGGCGCGACGGCCGCCAGGCTCATCAGCAAGGGTAGAGCGGCGCTGTAGCGCGCATCCACTCGTGGTGCCAGTGCGCGCATGCCAAGCACCGCATAGATGAGCGCGAACGGCAGCAGCGGATAACACATGCGCTGATATTCGGCCGGATACGGCCACACGATCATGAGCACCACATAGGCCGACACCGACAGGCTATCGAAGCGCCAGTGGCGCAGCCGAGTCGCCAATCCGACGCTCGCCAGCAACGCCACGGCCACCGGCAGCAGCGGCAGAAAGCCCGCCTGGCCGAGTTCGCCAAACACGCCCTGCCAGGACGGCAGCACGGCGCGCAAATTCGCAAGCAGGCGCGCATTCACGCCGAGTCGCTGATAAAGCTCGACGAAGCTCTGCGCATAACGGGTGTTGCCATGGTGGCTGATGACCAGATACAACACCGGCAGCGCCACCAGCAGCGCGGCCAGCCAGGCCCGTGGCGGCCGCCGCAGCAGCAGCCACAGCACGAAGCTTGCGACCATCGTGATACCGAAACTGCGAGTCAGATAGGCTGCGCCGATCGCGAGCGCAGCCAATGCCACTGCGCGCGATCGCGGGGTGTTCTCGGCCAGTAGCGTGGCGGCCGCCAGCCATAGCGCCAGATAGAGATGTTCGCTATGCAGCTCGAGGCCTTCGAGCAGGCTGATGCGGGCCACTGCGCTCAACACCACAATCGCGACAGCCTCCACGCGCGACAGGCCCAAGGCGCGCGCCAGTGCGTAGACCGCGAAGCCGACCAGCACAATGATGAGCGCCGTGACGCGATGGGCAGCAGCCAGTGAGGTGCCGCCGCCGGTGAGCGCCAACAACCACGGATACAGGGGTGGATAGATGCTGTTTGCCGCAAACTCGGCGGCTGCTGGGTGGGGCGCGCCGTAGGGCGAATAATGGCTGGCGGTAAGGAAATAGACGGCGTTGTCGCCGCCGAAATCGGCGAGCAGGGTGCCACTGCCGGCCCACCACATCGTGAACGCCGTAAGCAGCAGTGCCAGGCCTGCGAGGACGACAGTTGAAGCGCGCAATGTGTCAGCCGGGGCGGGCCTGGCCTCCTGGCGTTGAAATGAATCAGCAGACTTCTGAGCCGTCTTGGTCGGCAGTATAACGGCAAGCCGAGACCCGACCTGAGCGCCGAGCCACGACATTTGCCCGCCAGGATTCAGCGGGTACTATCCACCACGGCTGCGCATGCCGTGGGGCATCGCGCTCGCCAGCCAGCACGGCACACCATGAGGAGATCACTATGCGCATCGGCTATCTCGGTATCGGACTCATGGGTGAGCCGATGGTTGCGAACCTGTTGGCCGATGGCCATGAGGTCACGGTGTGGAATCGAACAGCGGGCAAGACCGCCGGCTTGGCGACCCTCGGCGCGCGGGTTGCCGACAGTGCAGCCGAGGCCTGCGCCGCTGGCGTGGTGTTGAGTTGTCTGGCCGACGACGGTGCTCTCGACGCAGTGTTCGCTGGCGGTGAGGTGCTGAGCGCGCTCGGTGCCGATGGCGTTCACGTTTCGATCAGTACCATCTCAGCGCAGTGCGCAACGCGCTTGAGTGCAGCCCATGCGCAGGCCGGTGTGCATTATGTCGCGGCGCCGATCATCGGCCGGCCCGATGCGGTGCGGGCGCGGGTGCCGTCGTTTCTGACCGCCGGCGACGAAGGCGCCAAGGCTCGCGTCAGACCCGTGCTGGAAAAGCTCTCGCGACGTATCTTCGATTTCGGCACCACCGCGAGTGCCGCCAATGTCGCCAAGATCAATTTCAATTTCATGATTGCCACCAGCATCGAGGCGCTGGCCGAATCCTTCGCGGTGGTGGAGAAACATGGCATCGATCCCAAGATCTTCTATGAAATGGTGATCGGCACCGCCTTTGGCTGTCCGATCTTCGAGAACTACGGTCGGCAATTGAGCCAGCACGGCTGGAATAATGTGGGCTTCAAACTCGCGCTGGGCTTGAAGGACGTGCGTCTCGCACAGGGCACCGCAGCGGCGGTCGGTGCACGCATGCGGCTCGCGGAACTGCTTGAGACGCGCTTCAGCGAAGCGGTCGCCCACGGTTATGGCGATCTGGATTGGACGGCGATCGCACTTGAGGTGCGCGCCGAAGCCGGCGTCGCGCCCTGACGGCAAGCTGGCATGGTGCATGCCGGCGACCGTGTTCAACTTCTCGACTGAGGCACCAGCGATGGCGCAATTCGAAGGCTTCCCGAAAACCTGCATTCCCTACCTCAAGCAGCTCGCGCGCAATAACAACCGCGAGTGGTTCAATGAAAACAAACAGCGCTACGAAGACTGTGTGCGCAATCCGGCCATGGCTTTCATTGCCGCCATGGCGCCGCAGCTGCCGGCCTTGTCAATGCACTTCCGCGCGATCCCGAAGAAGATGGGCGGTTCCTTGATGCGGGTCTATCGCGATACGCGCTTCGCCGGCGACAAGACCCCCTACAAGACCAATGTCGGACTCCATTTCCGTCACGCGCTGGGTAAGGATGTTCATGCGCCGGGTTTCTATGTGCACATCGAGCCCGGCAATTGTTTCCTCGGCGCGGGCATCTGGCATCCGGAGGCACCGGTGCTGAACGGCATCCGTGAATTCATCACCGACAATCCCAATGCCTGGAAGAAGGCGACCCAGGCCGCAGCCTTCAAGAAGGACTGGGCACTGATCGGCGACACCCTGGTGCGGCCGCCGCGCGGCATCGATCCCAATCACGAGTTGCTGGTCGACTTGAAACGCAAGGACTTCATCGCCTGCATGAACTTCGACGAGTCGCTGCTCAGCGCACCGGGTTTCGTGAAATTCGTGATGGGCAATTACAAGCGTGCCAGCGCCTTGGTGAGCTATCTGTGCATGGCGGTCGATGTGCCCTATTGAAGTCCTGACCGCGTACGGACAGGCTGAGACGGCCGACCAGGCCTAAGCCCAGATCGGCACCGAACTCCTGTAGCGGGACCAGACGGGCTTCAGGCCGCGACGCGGTGTGCGCGCCGCATAGTGGGACTAAGCGCGCTGGCGTCGTGCCCAGCCCAGGCCCACCAGGCTGGCGCCCAGCAATAACAACGCGGGCGGCAGCGGCACGACGGTCGGTTCGCCGTAAATGAAATCATCCATCGCCACCACATCGGTGCCACCGCCGGGCAGGGCCACTAGCGCGGCGTCGAAATCGCCACTGGTGATGTGCACGCGCGCCACCAGCGGCGCGTCGAAGACCACGCCGACGAAGGAGAACGAGCCGAAGGAATCGCCGCCGACGAAGGGGAATGCCTGGGCGAATTCGGTGTGCAGCAATTGATTCTGCGCGTCGAAGAAGTCGAGTTTAGTGAGATGGGCAATTTCGACATCGGTAAACACTACGCCGAAGCCGCGTACTTTCGCAGCGGTGCCCGGTGAGCCGGCCACGTCGAATAACACATCCATGGTGTTGGTTCCGAGCAGGCCGAAGATACGCTCGGCACTGAAGGCGGCGAACTGATCGGCGCTTTGGGGATTCAGGTTGCCGAACTCCGGTGCGAGCGGGCCGGGGATGCCGTCGTTGTCGGAATCGCTGTCAGCGCTGACCGCAAAGCTGCCTGCGGTAGTGAAGCGCGCGCCACGGACGCGCCCGGCGGGTGCGCCGCTGGCCTGATTGAAGAAACTGCCCGAGAAAGCATTCGGCGAAGACGCGCCGTCGGGGACGGCGTCCCAGTTGATCTCGCGCCGCCCAAGTCCGGCCAGGCAGG